>NZ_JAFMPN010000005.1 GCF_017351175.1 Desulfovibrio sp. Huiquan2017
ATCTTTGTTGCTCAACTCGCTATTTAATTGTCAAAGACCATGTACGTCTTGTTTCTCAAAGAACGTCCCGCGCTTTGCGGGAAATTACAATCTAGATTTTTCTAGACCGGCCGTCAACCACTTTTTGAAACTTTTTTTTCAAATTTCCGAAGCGGCCAACCGTTCATTATGTTTGAGAAAGAACAAGCCGCCGGGTCGTTCCAACAGGGCTTCCCCGTGCGGCGAAAGAGGTTCTAGGTGAATCGCTCTCGGAGGTCAAGCGGTTTTTTCAAAAAAACTTCTCCAAAATCACACTTTGTCATTCAACATACTTAAATAAATGATTTTTTGAAAAAAACTTTTCATGCCCTTTTCTCATCTCGTACGCTAGTCAGGAAACAAGAGCCAGGTTTCCCCTCCCTTTTACCACCTTTGGCCAGGGGATAGCGCTTATGTACGAGTCCCGATATGACGCAGACACGGCAGCAAACATGGCAGATAAGGTCAAGCAAGAGCCACTCCCCCTCTTCTATGCTGTCTCAATCGCTCCCGGAGGAATCATGAGGACAACGACAAGAAACGACTATCTCGAGCGGATGAATACCGTGCTGCTCCATATCCAGGCCAACCTGGACACGGAACTGTCCCTTGAGGGACTGGCAGCGCAGACCTGTTTCTCGCCCACGCACTTCCATCGCATATTCAAGGGCATGATGGGGGAAACAGTGATTGATCACATCCGGCGGATTCGCCTGGAACGGGCGGCTCTGCGCCTGTGCTTCGGCGACCACACCGTGACCGGCACCGCTTTCGACGCAGGCTACGAGACCGTGGAATCATTCAGCCGGGCATTCAAGAAGATGTTCGGTTGCCCTCCCTCCAAATACCAGGAGCGGCATTGGCAGGAGACCCACGACAAGTTCCCGGGACTTATTCACTACAGGCCGGATGCAACGCGCGAGGCATTTCGCCTGAAAGAACGGACGGAGACAAACATGAAAGTGAGAATAGAAAATGTGGAGGCCATGCGGGTCGCATTCATCCGCAAGACCGGGCCGTACAACGAATGCGGCGATGCGTGGGACAGGCTATGCGCATGGGCGGACTCCAAAGGGCTGTTCCGCGCAGACACCAAATTCCTCGGAGTGAGCCATGACGCTCCCCAGGTCACGCCCCCGGACAAAATCCGCTACGACGCATGCTTCACCGTGGACCGAGACGTGAACGGGGAAGGCGAGATCGGCATCCAGACAGTGGGCGGAGGCCGGTACGCCGTGACAACACACAAGGGGCCGTATGATGGATTGGAAGCGACCTATGCCGAACTCATGGGGCAGTGGCTGCCGCACAGCGGGGAGAGGTTCGGGAGCAACCTCTGCTTTGAGCTCTATCTCAACGACCACCAATCCACGCCGCCCGAGGAACTGCTGACCGACATCTATATATCAATTGAATAAACGACGGGACCCGGCCGATATCGGCCGGGTCCCGTTCGGGCTGAACTAAAACTCCAGGCTCTTGGGCGTCCTGGGGAACGGAATGACGTCACGGATATTGTGCACGCCCGTGACGAGCATGAGCATGCGTTCGAAGCCCATGCCAAATCCAGCGTGAGGCGCGGAGCCGAACTTGCGTGAGTCCAGATACCACCAATACTCTTCCTTATCGAGCCCCACCTCGTCCATCCGGGCCGTGAGCACGTCCAGACGCTCCTCGCGCTGACTGCCGCCAATGATCTCGCCGATGCGCGGGACCAGGCAGTCCATGGCGGCCACGGTTTTGTCGTCGTCGTTCATACGCATGTAAAACGGCTTGATGATCTTGGGGTAGTCATAGACATAGACCGGCTTTTTGAACTTCTCCTCGCACAGGAACCGTTCATGCTCGGTTTGGAGATCCATGCCCCACTCCACCGGATATTCGAACTGCTTCTTGGTCTTCTTCAATATATTAATAGCCTCGGTGTAAGGCAGCCGTTCGAAGGGCTCCTTGAGGATGGTCGTAAGCGTAGGCATGAGAGTCTTGTCCACCCACTTGGCGAAAAGCTCCACGTCCTCGGCGCAATTGTCGAGCATGTACCCGACCAGATACTTGATCATCTCCTCGCCCAGATCCATGTCGTCGGTCAGATCGGCGAAGCAAATCTCCGGCTCGATCATCCAAAACTCGGCAGCGTGACGCGGGGTGTTGGAGTTCTCGGCCCGGAAGGTGGGACCGAAGGTGTAGCAATCCCCGAGGGACAGGGCGAACATCTCCACCGAAAGTTGGCCGGACACGGTCAGATTGGACGGACGCCCGAAGAAATCGTTCTCCACAGGCTCCCGGCTCCCCGCCGGAAGCGCGGTCACGCGGAACATCTCGCCCGCGCCCTCGCAATCGCTGCCGGTGATGATCGGCGTATGGATGTAAAAGAACCCCTTGTCCGCAAAAAACTTGTGCACGGCCTGGGCCAAGTGGGAACGCATGCGGAACATGGCCCCGAACTTGTTGGTCCGCGGACGCAGATGGGCGATGGAGCGCAAGAACTCATCGGAATGGCGTTTCTTCTGGAGAGGGAAAGTCTCCTGGTCCGCTTCACCGACGACCTCAAGGGTCTTGCCGCGCACCTCCCACTTCTGTCCCTGGCCCGGAGACTCCACCAGCGAACCGGTGACGGCCACGGACGCGCCCGTGCCGGTACGGCTAAGAGCCTCCTCGGTCTCCGGGGTGTGGTCCACGATCACCTGAATGGTTCCCAGGCAGGAGCCGTCGTTCAGGGCCAGAAAAGAAAATCCCTTGTTGTCGCGCTTGGAGCGGACCCAGCCCATGATGCGGATAGTATCCGCCGGGGCCTGTGCATTCAGCGCGTCGAGAATCTTGGTTCGTTTCATATAGCCGTCCTTCTGCTATTTTTTTACACGCTCTTAGCCGCTCGGTCGGGCAATGGCAATACACGGGACGCAATATCCTCTATTGCCACCACCCACGAGGTAGGCTATTAACTACGCCCGAACTGAAAACGTAATTCTTATAAGAGGCCCTGATGGGATTTTTTAGCAGATTGAAAAAGGCCTGGGCAAGTCCGGAGGAAGCGGCCCAACAGGCCCTGGACGAATACAAGCGGGAAAAAGGGCTGGACCTCGACAATCCGGCCAAGCCCGAACCCGCGCCCGAACCCGCCCCGGCAGCAAAGGCGACGGACGCCGCGCCCACGCCCTCCGAGGATTGGCAGGCCGGACTGACCCTGGCCCTGCGCCAAGCCGACCCCAAACTCTCCCAATGGCTGAACATCATTCTTGAGGGCGTGGACCGAAAGGGACCGGCTCTCCGGGACCGGCTGGCCTTCCTGTTCAAGGCGCTGGGCGCACCCGACGCCGAAGCCGGGAATTTCATCGCCAAATTCGAGTCCTGGCTGGACGACATGGGCTACGATGCCGTGGCCGATTTCAAATCCGAACTCCAATACCGACTGGCCCTGGCCCTGGACCTGGAGGACGAGGAAGACGAGCGCGACCGCCTGTTCCTCAAACTTTCCGAAGGCATTTCCAAAACCCGCGAACAGATCACCAAACGCATCGACGGACTGCTCTCCGCCCACTCCTCCCTGGACGACGACTTCTGGGAGGAATTCGAAGAAATCCTGATCATGGCCGACGTGGGCATGGAAGCGGCGGACCAGCTCATGGACAACCTCAAGGCCCGCGCCCGCAAGGCGGGGACCGACAATCCCGACGACTTCAAGGACATCCTGCGCGCGGAGCTGGAGGACATCTTCAAGGTTCCCAAGCGCATCGAGGCCGTGAACCCGCCCGAAGTATTAATGATGATCGGCGTCAACGGCGTGGGCAAGACCACGACCATCGCCAAGCTGGCCTACCGCGCCCAGATGCAGGGCCGCAAGGTGCTCATCGCTGCGGGCGACACCTTCCGGGCCGCGGCCATCGACCAACTGCGCGTTTGGGCCGACCGCCTGGGCACCGGCTTCTATGCCAAAGCCGAGGGGTCCGATCCGGCGGCAGTGGCCTACGAGGCCATGGACAAGGCCATCAATGAGGGATACGACCTGCTGCTTCTCGACACAGCCGGCAGGTTGCACACCAAGTCCAACCTCATGGACGAACTGACCAAGATCAAGCGAGTGGTGGGCAAGAAGCATGAGGGCGCGCCCCATCGCAATGTCCTGGTCATCGACGCCACCACCGGCCAGAACGCCCTCAGCCAGACCAAGTTGTTCAACCAGGCCGTGGGCGTGGACGAGATCATCCTGACCAAGCTGGACGGCACGGCCAAGGGTGGCGTGGTGGTCGCCGTAACCCTGCAAAACAAGCTGCCGATCACCTTTGTGGGGCTCGGCGAAAAGATGGAAGACCTCCGTCCCTTCGACGGTAAGGACTTCGCCAAGGCCCTGCTTACTTAACCCTTTTACCAAAACGGTAGAGACGACGTGTCCGAAGAATTCAAAGAGCGTAATGGCGTGGAAGAAGGCGAAGAGTCCTTCGCCGAACTGTTCGAACAGTACAGCGAAGGCGGCGGTGACGACCTGTCCGTGGGCGACAAGGTGACCGGCACCGTCATCCAGGTAGGCGAAAACACCGTCTTCGTGGACACCGGCACCAAGCTGGACGGCATTGTCGAACGTGAGGAACTGCTGGACGAGGACGGCAACTGCACCGTGGCCGAAGGCGACAAGGTGGAGCTGTACGTGGTCGGCAAGGACTCCGGCGGCATCAAGCTGTCCCGCGCCATCTCCGGCATCGGCGGACTGGCCATGCTCGAAGAAGCCAAGGCGAGCGCCCTGCCCGTGGAAGGCAAGGTGGAATCCACCTGCAAGGGCGGCTTCAACGTGACCATCCTCCAGCGCCGGGCTTTTTGTCCCGTGAGCCAGATCGACGCCCGCTTCGTGGAAAATCCCGAGGAATACGTCGGCCAGACCCTGGAATTTCTGGTCATCAAGCTCGAGGACCACGGCCGCAACGTCGTGGTCTCCCGCCGCGCCCTGCTCGAACGCGAGGCCGCCGAGTCCACCCAGACCTTCGTTGAGGAAACCAAGGTTGGCGACGAGGTCGAGGGCACCGTCACCCGGCTGGCGGCCTTCGGCGCCTTCGTCGAGATCATGCCGGGCCTGGAAGGATTGGTGCACATATCCCAGCTCGGCTACGGCCGCGTGGCTCACCCCGAGGAAGTCGTCTCCGTGGGCCAGAAGGTCCGGGCCAAAATCACCCGCCTGGAGAAAGACGACAAGGGACGGCTGAAGATTTCCCTGTCCATGAAGGAACTGGCCCAGAACCCTTGGGACACCCTGTCCGCCACCTTTGCCGTGGGCGATATGATCAGCGGCAAGGTCGTCCGGCTGGCCGACTTCGGGGCCTTCGTGGAGATCGCCCCGGGCGTGGACGGCCTCGTCCACATTTCCGAGATGAGCTACACCAAGCGCGTGAACAAGCCCTCGGACATGGTCAAGGAAGGCGACACAGTCACGGTCAAGATCAAATCCATCGATTTGGACAAGCGACGCATCGGCCTGTCCATGAAGGACGCCGAGGGCGATCCTTGGGCCGGAGTGGCCGATCGCTACCAGCCTAGCCAGAAGGTCGAGGGCGTGGTCGAAAAGCAGGAGCAATTCGGCATCTTCATCCAGTTGGAGCCGGGCATCACCGGCCTGCTGCCCAAGTCGGTCATCGCCCGCTCCGAAAAACCCGCCGCTTTCGAGAAGCTGCACGGCGGAGACACCGTGGAAGTGGTCATCGGCGAGGTCAAGGCCGGGGAGCGCAAGATATCCCTGACCACGGGCGACGCCCGGGAAGACGGCGACTGGAAGGAATTCGCGCCCAAGCGCAAGGTGGACACCGGTTCCATGGGGCTGCTCGGCGCCAAACTCCAGGAAGCCCTCAACAAGAAGAAATAACGCGGGCCGACCGCGCAATGAAAAGGCCCGGTCTCCATATGGAGACCGGGCCTTTTCATTGAATTAGCCATTTCGTTTCTCGGGCGTTTGCTCTAGAATGGAGATAAGCCGAGGATTCCGCCATGAGATGCCGACTCCGCCTTATTCTGCTCCTCCTGCTGCTCCCCGTCCATGCGTATGCGGCAGACGTCAACGTGGCCACATCCACGTATTGTCCCCTGGTCTGCGACCAAAACGACGCACCGCACGACGGCATCATGCATGAGGTCCTGCGGCGCGCCTTCGAAGGCACCGGACATCGCCTGATTTTCCATGAAATGCCCTATGTCCGAGCCATACGCGACACCCTGGACGGACGGTTCGACGCAATCACCTACGCGGGCTCAACCCACGCCGAGGACTTCGTCTTCGTCCGCAACCTGGACATGATCAACGTGATACAGTTCGCCACCCGTATCCACAGCCGGTGGCGTTACCGGGGCGTGACTTCCCTGGCGGGCATCCGCTTCTCCATTCCCAGGGGATTCCGGACCGGCAATCCCGAGATAGACGACTACCTGGACAGCCACGAGGGGGACCCGACGCGCATCAGGATGAACTCCGACGACAACCCGACCCAGGCCCAATACGCCAACCTCGAATGCATGCTCAACGACCGCATCGACGCCATGCTCGTGGGCTCCCTGGCCTTCCGCTACATCACCCGGGAAAAGGGCGTGACCGACAAGGTCCGGGTGAACCCCGAGCCGGTGGCAATGTTCTACAACAGGATAGCCTTTTCGCCCCGCTGCCCCGAAGGAAAGAAGTTGCGCGACATAGTGGAAGGAAAAATTCGCGAGATGCGGGCTTCCGGCGAACTACGGACCATCCTCGCCCACTACGGGCTCAGCCCCTAGGACGGAAGGCGGGCAGAACCCGGCCGAAATCAGAAAAGCGGAATGATCTCGACCTGGAAACCCGGCATCTCCAGACGCTGGTGCTGGAGCATCAGCCCGTGCGGGCACTCCCCCCCGCCGTACAGGGGATCGCCGACGATGGGATGACCTATGGAGGCCAGATGGGCGCGAATCTGATGGCGCGCGCCCTTCATGATCAGGCAGCGCACCAGGGAGGTGTCGGCCATGTTGTCGTGGGACAGGGCCGTGACTCCGGTCCAGCGGCGGAAATCCGGGTCCGACTCGGCCAGGACGCGAGTGATCTTGCGGTCGTCCGTGTCCAGCCGGTTGCGGACGGAGACTATGCCGTCCAGGCGCCCACGCACGCGAGCAAGGTAGAATTTCTTGATGCTCCCCTGGCCCTCGTATTCGAGATAGGCCCGACGGGCTTCGGGGGTCAGGGCCACCAGCAGCAGCCCGGAGGTCATATGGTCCAACCGATTAAGCAGGACCGGGGCCTGGCCCGGGAACAGATTAGGCAAAACGGCCTCGGCGTTGGCTTCGCTCTTGCCTGCAATGAGTGCGGAATGCACCCCGCCGGGCTTATTCACGGCGGCGAACCCGTCCTCGCACTTGACGATCCTCAATCCCAATGCACTGGGTGTCGCCATCTCCTCAACTTCCTTCACTTCGACAGGTTGTCCGGTTCGGACCCGGTATCCGGGCTTTCTGGCCCGGCCGTCCACCAACACGCGCTCTTCCTCGCACAGGCGGCGCCGGAGGCGCAGGCCCGTTCCGGGCATGACTGTTTCGAGAACCCGGTCCAGGCGGAGGCCGTCGCCGGACGCGTCGATGTGGAACGTCCCTTGGAAAAGCATGCGCCGAGCATACGCACAAGCTCCTTCCCCGGCAAGGGTTTCCAGTTGCGTTGGCAAGGGATTTGAAGCATTCTGATCCGAAGTTTCAACACATATGGATCATATGGCAAAGGTGACGGGATGGGCTCCGAAGCTCTCTTTATATCGGCAGGGGGACCGAATCGGCTCGACATCACCATGGCCGGGGGCCGGGGGGTGACGAAGGCCGCTTTCTCCACCTCGGGCAATGGGCCGGTCAGGATGCCCGCCAAGGTCGGCGTGCCCCCGCGCAGGATCCATTGTTGCGGCCTGCGCGAGGGATCGTGCCAACAGCTCGTCTGCAACACGGCCCAGCACGGGCGCGACACGACCTTCTCAAAGCACACCCGCTCTCAAAACGGCTTCCTCCGCTCTTACGGCATCCCGGGCGAGCTGTAGCCATGGCCGGATTCCTCTATGTCCTGGCGGCGGCCTTCATGTGGGGCGTCATCGGCGTGTTCACCAAATTCGTCCTGGCCGAGGGCGTCGGAGTATTGGAAATCGCCTTCTGGCGGGCCATGTTCGGCTGGGTCTTTTTCCTGATCCATGCGACGGTGGCCGGACAACTGCGGGCCCATCGCCAAGACCTTCCCGCCCTGCTCGGCTTCGGGGTCATCTGCGTGACCCTTTTCTACGGAGCATATCAGATCGCCATCCGCGACGTGGGCATGGCCATGGCCGCCGTGCTCCTGTACACGGCCCCGGCCTGGGTGGCCCTGCTGTCCAAGCTGGTCCTCAAGGAGGAGATGACCATGACCAAGGCCGCCTGCGTGGCCATGACCATTCTCGGCGTGACCTGCATCAGCCTGGGGCCCAAGCTTATGAGTGCGGCGGCCATCCAACTGAACCTCTTCGGCCTGGCTGCCGGACTAATCTCGGGCTTCACATACGCCCTCTATTACATCTTCGGGAAAAAATTCCTGTACCGCTACCCCACGCCGACCATCTTCGTCTACGCCCTGCCCTTCGGCGCGCTCCTGCTGCTGCCCTTCATCAACTTCACGCACAAGTCGCCCGCAGTGTGGCTGCTGCTGATCGGCATGGCCCTGGTCACCTCCTACGGCGCGTTCTCGTTTTATTATGCAGGCCTCAAACGCATGGACACCACGCACGCCTCGGTGGTCGCCACCTTCGAACCACTGGTGGCCGCGATCCTGGCCTACGCCCTGTTCGGCGAACGATTCTCCCTGATAGGCTACGCGGGCTCGTCCCTGATCATCGCCGCAGTGCTCCTGGTAATCCTGTCCGGCTCACGCCCGCACAAAACCATGGGAAGCGAGGCCTAAACCATGTCTGAACTTCGACAAGTCAAAGCCTCGGCGGGCTCGGGCAAGACGTACCAGCTGACCCGGCGCTTCCTGAGCCTGTTGGACGCGGCGGGCGAGGACACCCCGTTCGTCTGCACCAACCGGCCGGGCCGCGGATTCTCCTGGCCCGAAATCATGGCCGTGACCTTCACCAACAAGGCCGCCGCCGAAATGAAGGAACGCGTGGTCAACGGACTCAAGGCGAGCGCCCTGGGCCTCGAAAAGAACCCGGCCTGCTCGCGGGAAACCGCCCGGACCACGGTCGGTGCGATACTGCGCCGTTACCATCGCCTGAACATCCGGACCATCGACTCCCTGCTGGTCCTCCTGCTCCGGCTCTTCGCCCTGGAATTCGGCGTGCGCCCGGATTTCGAGATCGTCTTTGACGAGCGGGAGCTATTCGACGCGGTCTTCGACCACTTCCTCGGCCTGTGCGAGACCGATGAACCCAGCGCCGCCCTGCTGGACGGCGCGGTGCGCACCCTGATCCGCCGGGAAGGACGCAACGGTTTCTGGGTCCAGGACACGGTCCGCGACCGGCTGCGTGAACTGACCGGCTGCGTCGAGACCCGCGCAAACGCCCTGCTCACGGACCAGGATGCCATCCTGGAACTGCTGACCGAGGAACACGCAGCGCTCATGCGGGCCGTGGCCCGCATGCGGGAGCTGCTCAACGACACCGGCCTGCCGGTCCACGCGAATTTCCCGAAACTCCTGGCCAAGTTCGACAACCTCGGCCTGTTCGACGCACCCGAGACCAAATCCGCCTATCTCTACAAGGACACCCTGTACGAATTCGTCAACGCCAAGGGCAAGGACAAGGTGGATGACCTGGCCGAAGGCGTCTACGCCCGCTTCAAGGAAGCTTGCCGACAGTACGCCGCTGCCCACGCCACCCTGGCGGGGGCCTATTTCCTGGCCCCGGCCATCGAGATCGCCCTGCGCCTGGAAAATGGGCTGGAGGAATTGCAGCGCCGGCAGGGCATGGTCCTCAATGCGGGAGTGGCCGGGCACGTCATCGAACTGCTGGCTGACGGCGGGGCCGTGTCCGAGGCTTACTGCCGCCTCGGATGCCGACTGCACCACATGCTGGTGGACGAATTCCAGGACACCAACCGCGACCAATGGCGGGCCATCACCCCCCTGGCGGGGGAATGCCTGGCCAAGGGCGGCAGCCTGTTCTTCGTGGGCGACGTCAAGCAGGCCATCTATGGCTGGCGCGGCGGGGATTCCGCCCTGTTCGACGAAGTCATGACCCAGCCCGACGTGGCCGGGCTGGCCGGAGACCTCGGGACCGAGAACCTGCCGGACAACTGGCGCAGCCACCGCAACGTGGTCGAGTTCAACAACCGCTTCTTCTCCAACCTGGAAGACCCGGACCAGGCGGCCGATCTGGCCGACCGCGTCCTGCCCGACGCCGATGGGCCCTTCCGCGCCGAGTTCGCCGGACAACTCATCCAAAGCTTCAAGGATTGCGCCCAGTCCCTGCCGGACAAACACCGCGACACCCGGGGCTACGTGCGCATGGAGCGCCTCGAAGGCGGCAGTCCCGGCGAGATCGTGGAGCAGACTCTGGAGCGGCTGGACGCGCTCATGGACGACCTGACCGCCCGGCGCGCCTATCGGGACATCGGCATCCTGGTCCGCTCCCACTCCCACGCCGCCCAGGTCTGCGACCTGCTGGTGCGCAAGAACATCCCGGTCATCACTGAAAACTCCCTGCAACTGGACCGCCACCCCGTGGTCCGGCAACTGGCCGGATTCCTCGGATTCCTGGATTTTCCCCGCGACGACGCCGCGTTCCTGACCTTCGTCGGCGGAAGCGAACTGTTCCTGGCCGAGTCCGGCCTGCCCGAATCCGAATTGCTGGACTGGCTCATCCGCCCCCGCAAACGCCCCATGGGCGTGCAGTTCCGCGAGGACTTCCCGGCCCTGTGGCGGCGGCTCATCGAGCCCTTTTACAACCAGTCCGGGCTGATGACGCCCTACGATCTGACCATGGAGGCCGTGCGCGTCTTCCGCGTGCGGGAACGGCACCCCGAGGCGGAACTGTATGTGCGCCGCTTTCTCGAAGTCGTCCATTTAGCCGAAGAGAACGGCTATGGATCCCTGTCCGCCTTCCTGGAGTACTGGGAGGAAAAATCCGACCAGGAGAAGGTCCCCCTGCCCGAGAACATCGATGCGGTGCGCATCATGACCATCCACAAGGCCAAGGGACTGGAATTTCCCGTGACCATCGTGCCCTTCCATCACTGGAAGACCGACACGGACCGGAACTTCACGGTCCAGACGTACCGGGGACACGACCTGCTCGTGCCCCTGAAAAAAGACCTGGGCCGCCCCTACCAGGAAAGCCTGGGCCGGGCCGTACGCGAACAACTCGATCTTCTGTACGTGGCCTGGACCCGGGCTCGCGAGGAGCTGTACGGATTCTTCCCGGAAAAAGCGATCCGCGTCGCCAACCCGGTGGTCCTCAAGGCCATGGACCAGTTCCTGGAGCTGGACGACGATGGCGTGTTCGAGTTGGGCCATACCCCGGCAGAGACGCATCCCGCCCAAAAAGCGCCCCGGCCCGAGCCCCGGGATCCGGGCCCGGCCTCGGGTGAGGCCGATCTCATGGGCTGGCTCCCCCGGCTGCGGGTCTACCGCCACAACCTGGACGACTATTTCTTCAACGAGCGCATGCGCGGCGAAGTGGCCCACCGGGTTATGGAGCACATGCGGGTCACAGGCCTCGATGCGGCCGACACGGACAGGGCCGTGACCCTGGCGGTCCAGGACTTCCCGGAACTGGGGGCGCTGTCCGATGGGGATCGGGCAAAGCTCGACGCCGACCTGCGCGCCATGGCCGGTTGGGCCCTGGGCGACAAGCGGCTGCGCGGCTGGTTGGCCGAGGGCGCGCGCGAACCCGAAGTCATCGACCAACACGGCGGTTTCAAGCGGTTCGACCTGCTCGTCACCGGCGGGGAAACCGTGGTCGTGGACTTCAAGACAGGCCGTCCTGATCCGCACAACGAAATCCAGGTGCGCGAATACATGGATATTCTCGCAGCCATGGGAGGCTTCGGGAAGCCGCGCGGCTTTCTGATCTACCTGGACCTGCGCGAAATCCGCGAAGTAGGGAGAACGTAGATGCGCCCCGTGATTCTGATTCCCTGGCAGACCGACTTCATGCCCGTGTTGGCCGACATGGTCGCCGCGTCCGACGATCCAGGCCGACTAACGGTCCTCTTCCCGCACAATCGCCCGCGCCGCCACCTCAAGGGGCTGCTCGCCGCGCACCCGTCCATGAAACGGCCCGCGTTCATGCCGGAGATGACCTCCATCGCGGACTTCGTGTCCGGGCTGCACCGCCGCCTTGCCCCCACGCCGCCGGTACGGGCCAACCCACTCGACTTGATGGAGATGCTCCACCGCATCGTCCTGGACCTGAGCGGCCGCAAGGGCCGTCTGCTTTCCCGCCTGCCCGAACTGGACCGCGAAGCCTTCCTGCCCTGGGGCATGCTCCTGGCCCGGCTCATGGACGACCTCCTGCGCCAGGACCTGGCTCCCCAGGACCTGGAATACATGGAGGGCGAGGTCTCGGCCTACGCCGCCGCCCTGTTGGAACAACTGCGCGCCATCCATCACGAATATCTGGCCCGGCTCGACGCCAAAGGCTGGACCACTCCGGGTTTGTCCGCCAGCTTCGTCCTCGACCATCTGGACGACGTGGCCCACGTCCTGGGCGGCAGAACCGTGCTGGCCGCCGGGTTCTACGCCCTGAGCGGAACCGAGGACCGGCTCTTCCGCTTTCTTTGGGAGCGGGAGCTCCTCACTCCGGTGCTGCACTCGGACCCGGCCCTGGCCGAGGGCGGCCGCGCCCACTGGGCCACGGCCGAGCACACGGCCTGGCTCGCCCGCTGGGGCGTACGCCCGGAGATCCCGCAGGGACTCGACACCACTCCCCGCGCCCCGAACATCCGGTTTTGTGAGGGCTACGACCGCCACTCCCAACTGGCCGGCCTGGCCGAGGATATGCGCGAGGTCCATGAGCGCGACACCCTGGACCGCACTGCCGTGGTCCTGCCCGACGAAGGCGCGCTCCTGCCCGTGCTGCACCTCCTGCCCGAAGTGGACCCGGAACTCGAACCGAACATTTCCATGGGCTACCCCCTGGCGCGGACCTCCCTGGCCCGCCTCATCGAGACCTTGTTGACCCTCCAGGAAAACCGCGCCCAAGACGGACGCTATTACTGGAAGGACGTCATCGCCCTCATTCGCCATCCCTACCTCCGCCTGCTCGGCCCCGAGGACCGGCCGCTCAGGCCCGTGCTCCATTTCTGGGAAGCGACCATCCGCCGCGGCGACAAATTTCTCGCCCCCCAAAGCTGGGAACCGGACTGGGAGGACGACGCACTCAAGGATGTGGATCGCGCCGTGGCCGGCCCCCTGCTCACGGAAATCCTGACCCGCTGCCTGGCCGGATTCGAATCCACGTCCACCCTGGCCGAATTGGGTGAAGCCCTGGCCGGGCTGGCGGGCATGCTCCACGCGCACGGGGAGAAGCTGTGGCACACCTATCTCCTGGACGCCGAGTGCCTGTTCCGGCTGACCAACTCGATCATCCCCCAACTCAAAGGAGCCGAAACCTGCTTCAAGCCCTTCGGCCGATCCACTCTGCACGCCTTCCTGCGGCGCATGCTCGACCTGGAACGCGTCTCCTTCGAGCCCGATCCCCTGACCGGACTTCAGGTCCTGGGGGTGCTCGAAACCAGACTGCTCCACTTCGACAAGCTCTTCATTCTCGACGCCGTCGAGGAGCGGCTGCCCGGCACCAACCCCTTCGATCCGCTTCTGCCCGACCCCCTGCGCAGGCTCCTTGCGCTTCCCGACGCCCGCGAACGGGACAACGTCTCGGGCTACAACTTCTATCGGTTGCTCATGGGCGCCAGAGAGGCGGTCGTCTACTACCAGAACGGCGTCCAGCCCGGCCTGCTCGATCAAAAATCCGTGCGCAGCCGATTTGTGGAACAACTCCTGTGGGAACGTGAACTGGCCGCCGGACGGCTCCTGACCCCCGAAGACGGCGTGGTCCGCACCGTGACCTTCCCGGCCAGCTCCCTGCCCGCCGGGCCGCCGCCCATACCGGCGACCGCCGCCGTGCGCGGGGCCCTGACCGAGTTTTTGACCGCCAAAGGGCTGTCGCCATCCAGCCTGGATGCCTACCTGAACTGTCCCAAGCGCTTCTTCTACCAATATCTTTCCGGGGTGCGCCCGGTGGACAGCGTGGACGAGGAAGGCGACCGCAGCGAATTCGGCTCCTTGATACACGACGTGCTCAAGGAATTTCTCCTGCCCCACGTCGGCACCGGCGAAGATCTGGCCGCCCTGGACCCCGAGCCGCTGCTCAACGCCTTCAGCGAGACCTTCCGGGCCGGACCGCTCTTCGCCCGGCTACCGCTGGACACGCGCATGGCCCTCATGGAGGCCGGGCGCTACCGCCTGGAACAATTCGTGGCCACCCAACAACCGGCCACCCTGCTCGGCCTGGAGCACCCCCTGGAAACCGTCCTGACCCAGGACGGCCTGGACATCCCGTTCAAGGGGCGCATCGACCGCGTGGAACGGCGCGAGAAGGGCGTATTCATCCTGGACTACAAAACCGGTGGCGCACAAATGCCCAAGACCCGCTTCTGGGGGGACATGGAGCTGCTCGACCGTATGGCCGGATTCCTGGACGGCGACGTGGACCCCGATCTCCTGACGGATCTGGCCGACGCCGCGCGATCGGTCCAGCTCCCAGCCTACCTGCACCTCTACGCCGAGGCGGCCGGGGAATCCCCGGTCAACGCCGGGCTGGTCCTGCTGGGCCAAAACGGCAAGGAGCAACGGCTTTTCCCGGACAAATGGACCGAAGAGGAAGTGGACGAGGCAGTGGACGAGATCGCCCCGCTCCTGGTACAAACATTGGTCCGACACATGCTCACGGCTCCCCGGTTCGGTCCCCGACCCGGCGACCGCTGCAAGTGGTGCGACTTCTGCAAACCGTGCGGGCAGACCCCGCCCAAGGATAAATAGGAATTCCCATGCAGTACAGCCAAGGCACTATCGGCAGGGTTTTCACCCTGCGCCTGGAAAACGGCGAACGGCTTCCGGAATGTCTCGAACAGTTCGCCAAGGAACACGCCATCAAGACCGCCCTGTGCACGCTCATCGGCGGCGCGGACAACGGCAACCTGGTCTCCGGTCCCAAGGACGGCGCGGCCCGGGTCATCGACCCATTCCTCTGTCCGGTGCGCGGAGCCCACGAGGTGCTCGGCCTCGGCACCCTGTTCCCGGATGAAAACGGCGATCCGGTCCTGCACATGCACGCCGCCCTGGGGCGCGCGGGCGAAACCCTGGCAGGCTGCATCCGTCCCGGCCTGGACGTCTGGCTGGTAGGCGAGGTCGTCATCGTGGAAATCGAGGGCACGGACCTGCTGCGCCAACAGGACACCAGGCGCGGCGTCACCCTGCTGACCCAGGGATAATCATGTACCACGCGCACACCGTCATCTGCGGAGCGGGCATCATCGGCCTGACCATCGCCCGCGAACTCGTCAAAGCCGGGTGCGACGACGTCATCATCTTCGACAAGGAAGCGGCTCCGAGCAAGCATGCCTCGGGCCGCAACAGCGGCGTGCTCCACGCGGGCATCTACTACGATCCCGGCACCCTGAAGGCCAAGATGTGCCTGGAGGGGAACCGCCGCATGCAGGCATGGTGCGAGGAGCGGGGACTGCCCCTGTTCAAGTCGGGCAAGGTCATCGTGGCCCGGACCGATGACGAACTCTCCACCCTGGATGAGCTGGAACGCCGGGCCACGGCCAACGGCGGCCTGGTCGAAATGATCGACCAGAAACGGCTGGCCGAGATCGAGCCCAATGCCCGCACCGTGGACCGCGCCCTGTACTCCCCCCTGACCAGCGTGGTGGACCCCAAACGCATCCTCGACGCCATGCGGGAAGAGCTGGAGACCAGCGGCAAAGCCCGCTTCTTCTTCGGCACCCGGTTCACCGGGGCGGCCGGGGCCAACGCGGTGACCACCTCCCAGGGGGAAATAGGCTACAAGCTCTTCATCAACGCGGCCGGGGCCTACAGCGATCGGGTGGCCCAGGCCTTCGGCATCGCCGAAAACTACCGGTTGCTGCCCTTCAAGGGCATCTACCGGGTGCTCGCCAAGCCCGCCGCCGACCGGATCAACGGCTCCATCTACCCGGTCCCGAACATCAAAAATCCGTTCCTCGGCGTTCACTTCACCCGCAGCGTACACGGCGACGTCTACGTCGGGCCCACGGCCATCCCGGCCTTCGGACGCGAAAATTATGGCCTTTTCAATGGCATGGACAGCGAAATCCTGTCTATCCTGTTCCGCGACATGCGCCTGTTCGTGAACAACCCGAAATTCCGAACCATCGCCATGGAGGAACCACGCAAATATTTCTTCAAACGCTTCTTCGAGGATGCGGCCCGGCTGGTCTGGGATATCCGCCCGGAGGACATGCTGCCCTCGGCCAAGGTGGGCATCCGGCCCCAGCTCGTAGACGTCAAGACCAGCCAACTGGTCATGGATTTTGTCATCGAAGAAGCGCAAAACAGCGTCCACATTCTTAATTCCATTTCCCCCGCATTCACCAGCTCCATGTATTTCGCCGAGTTGGTGGTCAAACAGCACATCCTCCATTCGTAAGTTCTATCTGAAACATCCGTTTACCTTGACTTAGGCCAGAATTCGTCGCAAGGGACATTTAATCATCAGCTTTACGCGAGGTACATATAATGAAACTCCCCAGTCTCAACTTTGGTGATATCACCGCCCGGCTGCCCATCATTCAGGGCGGCATGGGCGTGGGCATCTCCCTTTCCGGGCTGGCCAGCGCCGTGGCCAACGAGGGCGGCGTGGGCGTCATCGCCACTTCCATGATCGGCATGCGCGATCCCCATCGCGCCACGGACCCCGAAGGGGCCGACCGCCGCAGCCTCATAGACGAAATCCGCAAGGCGCGAGCCAAGATGACCGACGGCCTGCTCGGCGTGAACATCATGTGCGCCCTGACCAACTACGGTGACATGGTCCGCACCTCCATCCGCGAAAAAGTGGACCTGATCATCTCCGGCGCGGGCCTGCCCCTGGACCTGCCCAAATATCTGCGCGAGGTTTCCGACGAGATGAAGGAAGAGATGCGCACCAAGCTCGTGCCCATCGTTTCCTCGGGCCGCGCGGCCTCCATCCTCTGCCGCAAATGGGCCAGCCACTTCAACTACCTGCCCGACGGCTTCGTGGTTGAAGGCCCCAGGGCAGGCGGACATCTCGGCTTCAAGGCCGAACAGATCGACGACCCCGAATACCAGTTGGAAAACATCCTCACCCAGGTGGTCGAGGCCGTACAGCCCTATCGCGACAAACACGAAAAGCCGATCCCGGTCATCGCCGCAGGCGGCGTATACACCGGCGAGGACATCGCCCGCTTCCTCGAAATGGGCGCTTCCGGCGTACAGATGGGCACCCGCTTCGTGGCCACCGAGGAATGCGATGCGGACCTGGCCTTCAAACAGGCCTACATCAACGCCAAGGCGGAGGACGTGACCATTATCAAGAGCCCGGTGGGCATGCCCGGCCGAGCCCTCAAAAACGCCTTCCTCGACGCCGTGTCCGCCGGACTCAGGCACCCCAAGAAGTGCGTGCACAAATGCCTGCACTCCTGCGCGGAGGACAAATCCCCCTACTGCATCGCCCAGGCCCTGGTGAATGCCTACAAGGGCAAATTCAAGAGCGGATTCGCCTTTTGCGGCGCCAACGCCTACCTGGTTGACAAGATCATCACCGTCAAGGAACTGATGGGCACCCTCAGCGAGGAAGCCGAACGCAAATATCAGGAAGTGGGCCAAAAGTTTGCGGAGACCAAAGAGGAAGCCGAACGCCGCCTCAAAGGCATCCTGAACAAATAACGCCACCATCCGCATGACAAAAAAAGGGCTGCCCTAATCGGGCAGCCCTTTTTTTTGATGAAGCCCTTCGGCGGCCGGAGGCTTCTTTCTACTCGAACCGGCGGGCGGTGATGATGGAAACGGGGTCCACCGGGACATCGTCGAACCCCTGATAGGAACGGGTCCGGATCTTGCTGATTTTTTCGGCCACATTCATGCCGTCCACGACCTCGCCGAACACGCAATAACCGAAATTGTCGTCATCGTCGCCGGTGTGGTCCAGGTCCGGGTTGTCGGCCACGTTGATGTAAAACTGGGACGTGGCGCTGTGCGGCTCGGGCAACCGCCCCATGGCCACGGTGCCCTTGAGGTTCTTGAGGCCGTTGGTCGCCTCGTTCTCGATGGGAGCACGGGTTTCCTTTTCATTCATGGAAAAGGTCAGGCCGCCGGTCTGGATCATGAAGCCTTTGATGACCCGGTGAAACAGGGTGCCGTCATAGAACTCATCATCTACGTATTGAAGAAAGTTCTCCACGGTTTTCGGGGCCTTGTCCGGGAACAGTTCAATCAGGATTTCGCCTTCCGGGGTTTCCAGAAGGACCAGGGGATTGTCCATGGGGGTGTCTCCGTCAGTCTTCGTTGGTGTCGGTATCGTTGCGGCCCGCCAGCGGGTGCGCGTGGTCGTATACCTGCATGATGCGCTGCATGTCCAGATGGGTATACCGCTGCGTGGTGGTCAAATTCTCATGGCCGAGAAGCTCCTGCACGGAACGCAGGTCGGCCCCGGCTTCGAGCATGTGGGTGGCGAAGCTGTGGCGCAGGGTGTGCGGATGCACATCCTGGGGCAATCCGGCCAGCTTGGCCAGTTTGGACACGATGCGGTTGGCCTGCCGCCGGTCCAGCCGCTTGCCCGCACGGGAGTTGAGGAACAGGGCTTGCTCGGCATAGTTGTCCTTGAGAAAGGCATGCCGCTGCCCCAGATAGCGGCGGATGCGCTCGACCGCCGCGCCGGACAGGGGCACGATGCGTTCCTTGGACCCCTTGCCGGTGACGCGGATAACGTCGGAATCCACATCGTTGAGATCCAGACCGATGGCCTCGCTGATGCGCAGTCCGGAGCCGTAGAGAACCTCGGCCAGGGCGATGTCGCGCAGCCCCTCCGGGTCCGGGTCCACATGCGCCTCCATAAGGGCGACGGCCTGATCCACATTGAGCACCTGGGGATGACGCTTTTCCTGCTTGGGATTGCGGATGCCTGCGGCCGGGTCCTTGGTCATGAGCTTGTGGCGCAGGAGGTACTTGAAATAGGCGCGCAGACTGGACAGTTTGCGGCCCATCGAGGTCTTGGTCAGTTGCCTGCGGTGCAGTTCGGCCAGAAAGGCGCGGACATGGTCGCGGTCGAGCCGCGCTGGACGCTCCAAAGACGCCTTGCGGCCCTGAAGAAAGGCCTGAAACTGGTCGAGGTCCGTGGCGTATGACCGGATGGTAGCCGGAGAATAGCCCTTTTCCACCTCAAGATAGGCCAGAAAGGACCGGACGAGCTCGCCCCGGTCAGGATTTTCGGCGATCAATGACATAGCTGCTCTTGGGGTCTGCCTTGGCTTTTTTCTTCAGTTCCATGGCGATGGACGAAACTTCGGCGTAATGGTCGATGCGATGGTCGGTGTTGACCACCACGGCCAGGGAAATGGCCATGAGCGGAAAAACCTTGGTGTTGCCTTCGCGGTCCACGGAGGTGATGTTGCCCCGCTTGCGGTCCTCGGGATCGTAGAAATGGGGAACGATCTCGTCAAAGGCCTTGATGATCCGCCTGCATGCGCTCTCGGCCTTGTCCGGGGGCAGGATGAAGACGAAGTCATCGCCGCCCACATGGCCCACAAAACTCTGCACGCCCTGATAGCTGCGGATGGTGTTGACGATGATCCGGGCGGCCATCATGAGCACCTCGTCGCCGCGCGAAAAGCCGTACTTGTCGTTGTAGGACTTGAAGTAGTCGAGATCGCAGTAGACCAACGCGAAGTCGTCGCCGCTGTCGATGAGCTGCTGGATGCGCTGGATGATCGAGGTGTTGCCCGGCAGCTTGGACAGCGGATTGGCGTCCAGGGCGCGCATGGCCCGGCACAACGTCAGGTTGATGCGGTCGCGCACCTCGGACGGATTGAAAGGCCGGACCAGGAAATCGTCCACCTCGACCTGGTTCCAGTTCCAAGGCTCCTCCACATCGACGGGGTCCACGCACATGACCACGGGCACCTGGCGATAGACGTTCTCGCTTTTGACCAGGTTGGCCACCTCGCGGCCGGAGATATCGGTCAGACGGTTGTCCACCACAAGCAGGTCCGGCGGGTCGTTGAACATGAGCTCAATGGCCCGCGCGCCTTTATTGAAAACCCGAAACTCCAGGACCTCCGGGGACCAGAGCGTACGCAGCATCTCGGCCAGCGACTCATCCGGGGAGAGCAAAAAACCGGTTTGCTTGCGTTGGAACAGGGATTCTTCAAGGGTCTGGTTCATGTTTGCAATCTAGCACCGGTCCGGAGCCGCGTCAAAACAAGAGCCCTCCCGCCTGTCGGCGGAAGGGCTTAAAATACTGCCGGGCATGACGGCGGGAATTACTCTTCGCCCCCGCCTTCGGGCCCCACGCGCGTGGTGATCTGCTTGAGTTCTTCGGCCAACCGGGCCAGGTCTCCCACGGCGGTGGTTGACTCGGTCATGGCTCCGGCGATCTCGTTGGAGACCTCGTTGACCTCCTCCATACTCCGGCTGATTTCCGTGGTGGTCGAGGCCTGCTCCTCGGAAGCGGTGGCAATGCTGCGAATCTGGTCGTCCGCCACCTTGACCACATGGAGGATGTCTCCCAGGGCCTCCCCGGCCCTGGAAGCCAGATCCGTGGACGCATCAATGGCTTCGGTGGCCTTTTTGAAGGCCGTCAGATTGCGACGGGTGCCGTCCTGGATGGATTTGATAGCCCCACCCACCTCTTGGGTGGCGTTCATGGTCTTTTCGGCGAGCTTGCGAACCTCATCGGCCACCACGGCGAAACCGCGCCCGGCGTCCCCCGCCCGGGCGGCCTCGATGGCCGCGTTGAGCGCCAGCAGGTTGGTCTGGTCCGCGATGTCGGAAATGACGGTCATGATCGCGCCGATGGACTCCACTTCGGTCCCCAGTTCACGGATATTCTCGTCCACCACCCCGGCTCGCTCTCGGAGCTGCTCGATGGAATCGACCACGGCCGTGACCGCCTCGCCGCCGCGTATGGCGTTATCGCGCATCTGGTCGGCGTTACTGGCCGCGTTGGAGGCATTGCGGGCGATCTCAAGCACGGTGGCGTTCATCTGCTCCATGGCCGAGGCCACGTCAGCGGCCATGCTCTGCTGCCGCTCCGCGCCCCGGGTGGTCTGCTCCACCTGGGCAGCCAACTCCTGGGAGGCGGTGGACAGCATGGAGGCCACGGAGTCGGCCTGAGTGGCGGTTTGGAGCATGTCGCGCTGGACCTTGCGGATCTCGGTCTGGTCCATGATGACCTTGACCGCGCCGAGCACCTCGCCGGTTTCATCCAGCAGCGGCATGCCGAAGTAATCGATCTCCATGTGCCGTTCGCCGGGATGGGCCTCGGTGGTGGAAAGAACCATCTCCCCGCCCCGCATGGCCCGGTCGCAGGCGCATTTTTCCGGGTTGCAATCGCCGGTCAGGAAATAATCGGAACAGGTGGTGCCCACAAGTTCCGCCAGCTCCACGCCGCCCAAGGCCACGCCCGCCTTGTTCATGAACAGGATGGAGTGATCCTTGGAAATGGCCATCAGCGGCAAGGGCAGCTCATCGAGCAGGTTGACCAGGTCGTCGAGCATGTAGTTGGCGCCGGTGATGAGCCGGGAAAATTCACCTTCGAATCCGTCCGCATGGCCCCGCTCGCGAAAATTGCCGCGCTCGATGCGGCGGGCAACCTTAGCGAAATTCTCGGTCACGGAGCGCACTGTGCAGCGGATGTCGATGAGTGCTGACTGCATGCCGGCGATCTCGTCGCCGTTTTGTTTTTTGTCGTAGGTCCGCCCGAGGTCGCCCCGGGCCGTGGCTTCGGCCATGGCCACGGTCTTCTTCACCGGACGGAAGACGAACAGAGTCAGCAGGAGATGCACCAGAGCCATGACCGCGAGAATCAACCCGACGCCGACCAATTGCATGACCTTGCCCTGGAGGGTGGCCACCGAGGAAATGTCGTCCACCGAGGCGGTCATACACACGATCCAGCCGGTCAAGGGCTCGGTGGCCACGGCCATGACCTTGCGGCCGCCCTCCCAATCATATTCGATGACCCCTTTCTTTATGGCAATGGCTTTTTGGATGAATTCGAACCCGCTGGCATCCTTGCGGAACTGCGTCGCGTCCGGGTTGTGGATAAAGCGGCCATCGCCATCCAGAACAAGCCCGTAGCCCTCCCGGCCAATGACCACGGGGGACACGAACTGTTCCACATAGGCGTCCCAGGAACAAAACAGGACCACTCCGCCCCGCACGCCGCCTTCCCCGTCGAGGATGGGATAGCTGATGCTGAAGATGTGCGCCCCGGACTTGCGGTCGGACAGGATGCTCCTGTCCATCACCCCGGTATCGTTGCCCTTGAGGACTTCCTTGGCGAACCGCCGGGAGGAAACAAACAGGCCGACCCTCTTGCTGCCGCTTCCGCTGACCCCGGCCTTGATCTGGCCATCGGCGTCGAAGACCTCCACGCCCCAGAGGCTGGGGTTGGACTTGACGATGATCGAACAGGTTTCCTGGGCCGCTTCAGGCGCGCCTTCGACTGCGGCGAGCATGTCCGGATTGCGGGAAAGCATCCGGGCCATGGCCCGCTGATCCTTGACGAACATGCTCAGGGAACGCGCGGCGGACACCGCCTGATCCTGGGCCGCGTGCACGGCGGAGGCATAGGCCATATCGAAGGTCGACTGGGTCACGTAGTAAACCAGGCCGCCAATGCCGGCCACAATGACCAGGCACAAGGGAATGAGCAGCTTGAGGGAAAGCCGCCGCCGAATGAATGAAAGCATGAACCGCCTCGCTGTGCTGGGGGTGGACAACACCGTTTCGCTACGGATGCGCCCGGCTCGCAGGCGGCCGGAATCTATGATTCGCAAACCGCCCTGCACAGGCAGACCAACGTACCGTTTATATACGGCATCCGGACGATACGGCGTAGATATCTATGTTAATTTGATAACTTACCCCATACAATTGGTCAATCCGACAAGGTGATAATAGCTCTCAATAAGCCGCAATTCATACCTAACCCGGTATGATTATCGGACAAAATAAATCCACTATTATCCCCCAGGTGGGCACAATAGGCCGAATCGACACAGCCACTTGACAAAAATGAAAAATCAGAAAGTCAAATCCGAGACTTCGAGCAGTTGCCCGGCCATCTCGTCCATGACCTTGTCCAGGTCGCTCATGCGAAACTTGAGCTCGATGAGGGCCTCGGGCCGGAGGTAGGCGGTCTGATCGTCGCCGGAATTGCCGAACTCCAGGAGACGGACCAGGAAATCGCCTAGATGGACTACGCAGGACATGGGCTTGTAAAACTCGGCAAGTTGCGGGGCATGATGGCGAGTCATGGCTTCGCGAATGTTCGGCGGCAATCCCCAATGGCGGGCCAGCCAGGCGTTGATGCGGTCGTGGCCGAAGCCGAGCACGTCCTTTTCGGCCTGAAAATAGGTCAAATCCTTGGCCCGAACAGTATCGAGGATGGCCGCATGCGTGTCCGGAAGCTGCACGGCGGTGACAACCTTGCCCAGATCGTGGAGCAGACCGGCCACGGCGAACTCTTCCGGGTCCTCGAACCCGGCCCGTCGGGCGATGATGTTGCAGGCCGTGGCGCAGCCCAGCGAATGCTCCCACAGCCCCTTCATGGCCTGGACCATCATGTCGAAGACCGAAGTGGATATGATGATGCCGCGAACCACGTTGAAACCGAGCAGAACCAAGGCGTGCTGAATGGAGCTGATCCGGCCGGGAAAGCCGTAGATGGGCGAGTTAACCATCTTGAGGACCTTGGCGGACAGCACCTGGTCGGTGGCGATGACTTTGGCGATGGCCTCGGTCGAGGCTTCAGGGTCCTCCACCAACTGGGTGATCTTGTCCAGGACATTCGGCAGGGTCGGCAGGTCTTTGACCTGCAGGATCTCACCCTTGACCTGGGTCTTCAGGTCATCGTTCGCGCTCATGCGTCGCCTCCGCCGTTTTCCGGGGGGGCATCCTCTTCGCTCTCCATCTGTTTCACGGCCTGCATCTTGGCCTCCTGGGCCGCCGCCTTGATCTGGAAGTACTGGCGCATGCGATCCTTGACCCGCATCATCCACCTGTCGCCGGAGTATTGCCTGAACAGATGGTCCAGGCGATCCCTCCGCTCGCCCCAGTGGGTTCCCGCCCCGGTTCCCCCCATCTCCACAGGGTGACCCTGCACGGTGATGCGCTCGATGCTCATCCCCTCCAGCCGCGAAATCAGGCTTTCGGTCAACTCCATGCCCTCGGCCATGATGGTCATGCCGTTTTCCTTGGTCACGGCCTTAGCCAGCTTCATGCCGGGAGCGGCGAGGTTGATGGGAATCTTCTGCATGGTGGTCTCGGGCTGCGGAATTCAAGGTTCAGAGTAGAAATACACGGCGACCGTCCATCCCACAACCCCGCTTATCAAATCTTATCAAAGAAGATCAGGCACCCCATGACCACAAAGGCCACGGCCGCTATCTTCTTGATGATGTCGGTGGGCACGTATTGACAGATGAACTGGGCAAACATGACGCCCAGGAAGCTGACCAGAACCAGGGCTAGGGACGACCCAAGGAACACGGTCCAGGGTTTCTGGGTCTTGGCCGTCATGAGCATGCAGGCAAGTTGCGTCTTGTCTCCGAGTTCGGCCACGAACAACGTGCCGAAGGTGGTGGCGAGTAACTTCCAATCCATACTATCCTCAAATGGTTGGTTTTTCGGTAATCAATCTTCCCTAAAGCGGTCTTCCCGGGCCAGATACCACATCCCGGGCAATTGCCGGACCGCGCCGCGCATCTCCAAAACGAGCATGATGCGGCTGACAGTGGCCGAATCCCAGCCGAGCTCCCGGCCCAAGGCGTCTATGTGCATCTTGTCCGCTGCATCGAGCAGGTCCAGGACGCGCTTCTCGTCCTCGTTCAGTTCCAGGGACTCGCGGTCCACCAGGGACGGTCGCCGCTTGTGCCCGCCCTTTTCTTCGGGGATGGCGGACGCCCTCTTCTTTTTGACCACGGCATCACGCACGTCAACCCCATTCTCATCTTCGGCCGGGGCCGGGTCGGGCACATGGGCCAGTTCGCGGGCAAAATCAAAACGCAATATCTCGACGATGTCCGAGGCGGACTCCACCAGGGCGGCTCCCTGTTTGATCAGCCGATGGCACCCGGTGAAGGTCGGCTGCCCGATGGGACCGGGCACCGCAAACACGTCCTTGCCCTGCTCTCCGGCCAAGCGGGCGGTGATCAGGCTGCCGCTCCGGTGGGCGGCCTCGGCCACCAGCACCCCCAACGACAACCCGCTGATGAGCCGGTTGCGCACCGGGAAATGCCCACTCCTGGGCTGGACGCCGGGGCCGTATTCCGTGACGACCAGTCCCTTCTCGTAGAGCTTGCGGCGCACATCGCCGTTGCCCGGCGGATAGTCCACATCCAGACCGCAACCAAGTACGCCGATGGAGGAGCCGAGCCCTTTGAGCCCGCCCAGATGAGCCTGCCGGTCGATGCCGAGCGCCAGCCCGGAAATCACAGTGATGCCGATCTTCGAAAGTTGTGCGCTGATCCGCCCGGCGGTCTCCAGCCCCAGCCGGGTGCATTCCCGTGCCCCAACCACGGCTACGCCGGGATTGCCGAGCAGGGTTGCGTCCCCGCGCACGTAGAGCATGACCGGAGGATCAGGAATCTCTTTCAGAACATCGGGAAAACGGGGATCAAACCAGGTGACCGCTTCCATG
Source organism: Desulfovibrio sp. Huiquan2017 (assembly GCF_017351175.1). Classification (NCBI taxonomy): domain Bacteria; kingdom Pseudomonadati; phylum Thermodesulfobacteriota; class Desulfovibrionia; order Desulfovibrionales; family Desulfovibrionaceae; genus Desulfovibrio; species Desulfovibrio sp. Huiquan2017. The sequence goes on from NZ_JAFMPN010000005.1 coordinate 25,887, forward strand.
GAAAGCCGCCGGGCCTCCTTGAACTCGGTCTCGGCCCGCTCCCTCCAGGTCTCCTCCGCGCATGAGCGGGCCACTCCCTTGGACGCCAGGCCCCGGTCATGCCAGGACGGAGCGTCGCGCACCGCGTCGTAGACGCTCGGATACGCGGCGCACAACTCCCGCCACACCTTGGGCCCCAGCCGGGGGGTGTGCTTCAAGGCCAGACAGGCGAAAATTTCTCGTTGCAGGTCCATAACGCCCGCCAAACCTCTTCAAGAAAACGACAAGGCCGGACCCCGGACACAACGGGAGACCGGCCTCGGCAAACAAGGGCGGGACGGCGGACTAGCCGCCCAGCCGGGCCAATTCCTTGCGGCCAAGGCCGGCGGCGGAAGACTTGGGGAAATCCTCCACCAGGGCGCGCAGGTAGAAAATAGCATTGTCCGGGTCGCCTACCCGGTCATAGGACATGCCGATCTTGAGCAGGGCCGCAGCGGCCTTGTCGTGCTTGGGGAACTTGCCCGTGACTTCCTTGAAGGCCAGGATGGCCTGGGCGTAATTCCGCTCGGAATAATAGGTCTCACCCTTCCAGTACAGAGCGTTGGGAGCCAGGCCGTCCTTCGGGTAACGGGCCAGAAAATCGTCAAAGGTCTTCCGCGCGGCCGGGAACTCGCCTGCATTGTACTGGGCGTACCCCTTTTCATACAGCGCCTTGGGGCCGACAGCGACTCCCGACGCGGAAGCGGCGGCGGTTTTCGGTGCGGATGCGGCCTTGACGGCCTCGGGTTTGGGGGCTTGGGAGCGCCGAATGACCTCGGGCTCGGGAATGGTCTTGGGCGGTTCGGGCGGCGTCGGCACCTTGGCCCACGGCTGCTCCGCGTCGTCGGCGACCACGGGCGCTCCCTGGTCGGCGGGCTTGCCGCCCTCCACCCAGCCGTCCTCATCGGGCTTGAGGTCAGCGGTCCAGGTCTCGCCGCGCGGCGCGTCGGCGGGTACACCCGCCTGGCCGGAACGCAGAGCGGCGAGTTCCGCCTCCACCGCTTCCATGCGTTTTTCCAGCTTCTCGCGTGCCTGGGCGTCCTCGTCGGACATCCGGCGCTGCTGCTCACGGAAATTCAGGAAGCTTTCCTCCAGGCTCTTAATGCGCCACTCCGTGCTCGCCGATTCGGTCTCGGCGCTCTTCCCCGAGGTGACGCACCCCACCAGCGGCAGGCAGATCACGGCAAGCAGAAGGAGTTTCAGGCATTTCATCGGGGAGGTCTCCACACGGTCTCGTTTGGGCGTTTCATAGGCAATAGGCGATAGCCGGATTTTTTGCAAGGAATCTGACGGACAAGATGCCCATCCGGCAGGGAAATGCCCCCTTGCGCGCAACACGTTTTTCAGGCAAAAAACGCCCACGGGGCACGGTCCGCCCCGACAACCCATCGGAGTCCATCCACCATGAGCATTCAAGAAACCCTGACCCTCGTCGCCTACATGCTGGCGCCGGCCTTCTTCAGCCTGCTCGGCATGGCCGCCCTCGGCAGCACGGCCATCGCGGTCCTGGCCGAGTTCTCCGCCAAGACGCGCAAAAAGATCCTTTTCGACAAATTCGGCCAGCAGATCGCGCGCATGGGCCTGATCCTGACCATAGCCCTGATCCTCATCTACGGGGCCTCCCTGGGCATCGTCATGACCAAGTTTCCGGACCTCTTCCAGGTTTACCTCACCCCCGGTTCCGCCTTCTTCAACGGCACGGTGGCCTTCGCAGTCTTCGTGGTGGCGGGCCTCCTCTACTGCACCACCTGGAAAAAACTGCGCGACGCCAAGGCCGCCCACATGGCGCTGGGGTTAATCGCTACCTTCGCCGCCGTCATCGGCCTGGCCATCGTCATTCCGGCCAAGCTGGCCCTCAATTTCTCCCAGACGGAAACGACCGGCGACGCCCTGTCCAACACCCTTGTCCTGGCCCAGCCCATGTCCGTCATGTACGTCCTGCTCGTCCTGTCGGCCGCCGCCGCCCTGGGGTTGGTCTATGTCATCGTGCGCCGGAACAAGGACGACTACGGGCGCGACTACTACAACTTCGCCGTGCGCCTGGCCGCCCGCTGGGCCATGCTGCCCATGATCGGCTTCCTGGCCTGCCAGGGCTGGCTCTACTCCCGCCTGCCCGCCGACATCCAGACCCTCATCCTCGGCACCCCACTCGCCTACGTCTGGACCGGACTGACCATTCTCGGCGCCTTCTGCTGCTTCATCTGGCTGTTCCTCGGCCGCAACGAATCCCCCCTGCGCTTCAAAGGGCTGGCCTTCCTGGCCGTAGCCCTCTTCTGGGTCATGCATGCCCTCAACGCCGCCCTGTTCGTTAATTTCATATCCATGCTATAGCCAACGGACCTGACGACGGGAAAGGCCGGGAAGCGTATTGCTTCCCGGCCTTTTTTTCGCCGCATCCGGCCAGGGCGCCGCCCTAGTCCCCCCGCTTAAGACCCTCTTGAAAGAGATTCTTAAGAATCTCCAGAACTTTTTACGTGCCTTCGGCAAAACCGTGCCTAGGCACGGTCCGTCCCCCTGCCACTCCATGCGCCATGCACACAGCTTACTGGGACAAGAACAAAAGAACCGCGTGGACCCCGCGAAGCGGAACCCAAAAATTGAGGAAGGAAAGGAGGATGGGAGTCCGGGGGAAGGAGGAATGGAAAGCCCTTTTCAAAAGGTTTCCTTTCCTCCTTCCCCCGGCCGCCGGAGGCACTCCGAACTATTTGCCCGGGATGGCTCCGGCCACAACGAGGGGTTCCTTGCGACCGAGCTGGGTGGACAGGCTGTAGATCTCATGGGGGTCGAGAATGAGCACCACGGAGCCGTCGCCCATGATGGTTGCGCCGGACAGCCCTTTGAGATTGAAATTGTTCAAGTACTGACCGAGCGGCTTGATGACGATCTCCTGGCGTTCCAGAAGGCGGTCCACCACCAGGCCGAGACGGCGGTCGTTGTCCTGGATGACGACCATGGGCAGGACAGAGCGTTCGTCCATGGACTGGGGCATGTCGAGCAGTTCGGCCAGTTCGACGATGCCGAGCACCTCGCCGCGCAAGGTCACTGCCTTGCGGTTGTTGACGTCGGACAGCTTTTCGACCTCGATCTTGGTGGTCTCGGACACGGCGTCCAGCGGAATGGCGAAAGTGTCGCCTCCCACCTGGACCATAAGCGCGTCGATGATGGCCAAAGTCAGCGGCAGAGTCAGGGTCAGCTTGGAGCCCTTGCCCACTTCGGACTGGGTATTCACGCTGCCCTTGAGGTTCTTGATGTTGGTCTTAACCACGTCCATACCCACGCCGCGCCCGGAGATGTCGGTGACCTTCTCGGCGGACGAAAAGCCCGGCGCGAAGATCAGGTCCAGGGCCTCGCGGTCGTCCATGGCGTTGGCCTCCTCCTGGGAGATGATGCCCTTGCGCACGGCCACCTGACGGAGCTTCTCCGGGTCCATGCCCCGGCCGTCGTCCTCGACCTCGATGGCCACGGAGTTGCCTTTATGGTAAGCGCGCAGCCAGACGTGGCCCTTGGGCTTCTTGCCCTGGGCGATGCGGGTTTCCTCGTCCTCAAGGCCGTGGTCCACGGCGTTGCGCACTAGGTGCACCAGAGGATCGCCGATTTCCTCCACCACGGACTTGTCGAATTCGGTCTCCTCGCCTTCCATGATCAGCTCCACCTGCTTGCCGGACTTGCGGCTCAGGTCCCGGACCAGCCGGGGGAACCGGGAGAACACGGTCTGCACCGGAACCATGCGGACCTTCATGATGGTATCTTGCAGGTCGTCGGAAATACGCGCCATGGCATAGGTGGTCTCGGTCAGTTGCTGCGCGACCACATGCACTTCTTCCTGGCCCTCTTCCAGAGCGCGGGCGAGCATGGCGTAACGATTGCGGTTGATGATCAACTCGCCGATGACGTTCATGAGGTGATCCAGCTTGTGATGGTCCACGCGAATGGTACTCGACGCCTTGGGCTTGACCTGGGCCGGAGCCTGGCTGCCGCCATTCCTTGCGGCGGTGGTGGGCATGGTCGTCCTTGCCGCCGGAGCGGACTTGGCTGCGGGTTTGACGGGCGGCGCGGCCGGAACCGGCTTGGGACGCGGTGCGGGGACCGCCGGTTTGACCGCGGGCCTGGCGGCGGGCTTGGCTGCGGCGGCACGCGGCGCAGGGGCCGGCGTCACGGACTTGGGTTTGGGAGAAGACTTGAGCACGGGCTTGGACAGGGTCGCGCCGGGCAGGGTCTCGACGGCCGCCAGGATCATGTCCCGAAGAATGGCGTATTCCTGTTCGAGAAGATCGAGCATCAGGCCGAAATCCATATCCGAATTGCGGGCCTGATCCACCAGTCCCACAGTCCGTCCCGCGTACTCCTTGATCTCGTCGAACCCCATGTACCCGGTAGAATTTTGAATGGTCTGGAAAGTCCGGAACAGGCCGTCCACGATGTCCCGCTGGCTCGAATCCTCGCGGAGCAGCTTGAAGGCGACCAACACGGCCTCGAACTGCTGCTCGATGGTTTGGACGAACAGGGCTACATCCTCGGGGTCATACTCGGCGCCGGACGCGGGCGGTTCGGGCGCGGGCGCAGAGGCTGCGGGAGCGGGCTCAGCGGCCGGTTCGGATGTCGTTTCGGCGGGCGTCTCGGAAGACGTTTCGGCAGCCTGTCGGCCTACGGGCACCGCGCCGACCACGCCGTCCACGTTGCCGTCTTCGGTGACCTTCCGAAGGACCTGGACCATGACGCTGGTGTCCAGCGGCTCCACACGGCCCGTCTCAACGTCCACCTTGCCCACCAGGGCCTCGATGAGGTCCACGGCCGCCAGGAGCAGGTCGATGAGTCCCTGGTTGGAGACGATCTCGCCCTTGCGAACCTTGTTCAGCAGGGTCTCGGCCTCATGGGTCAGGGAGTTGAGTTCCTTGAAGCCTATGATGCCGCTGTTGCCCTTGAGGTTGTGAAAATAACGGAAGGTGTCGTTGATCAGTTCGTCGTTGCCGCCCGGGTCCCCTTCCATGGCCAGGAGACAACGGTTCAGGTTTTCGACGATCTCCTGGGCCTCTTCGAGAAAATCTGCCAGATGGCCTTCACCCACCGTGGTCAAGGCATAAGGGGTGGGATCAAAATCGGGATCGGGTTGCGGATGAAAAGTGGTCATGTCGGCATCCCCGGCGTCTTCCGCCGCCGTGGCGGGTTCTGGTTCGATATGCTCGGTCTCGGGCTCGGCTTCGGCTCTAGCGGCGGGCGCGGAAGCGGGCGCAGGTTCGGCCGCGCTCTCATCCGGAAGTTCCCCGACCAGGGCGGCCTCGATCCGGGCAATGATGGGCGCGGTGTCCACATCGCCCTCCACCCCGCTGGTCTCCAGGTTGTCCACCATGGTGCGCAGGGCATCGGTGGCGGACAGGATCAGATCCATGATGGGCGCGGTCACACGCATGGAGCCCTGGCGCAGTTCGTCCAAGATATTTTCGGCCTTGTGGGCCAGTCCGTTGATCTTGTTCAGCCCGAGAAAGCCCGATGCCCCCTTGAGCGAGTGCATGGGCCGAAATATTTCATTGAGAAGGCCGAGATTGTCCGGACTTTTTTCCAGTTCGAGCAAGTTGGGCTCAATGGTCTCCAAGTGCTCCTTGGCTTCAACGAAAAAATCGGACAAGATTTCCGGATCGAGAAAGTCCTGGCTCATCGAGATTCCTCATGCGACGCCGGGGTCCCGTTCACGGGCCCGCACCCCCGCCGCGCCGGTTGCGTTAATGGACCGTCCGAAGCCGAACGGCTATCCCAGCAGCATCTTGACGTTACGGACAAGCTTTTCAGGCTGGGCTGGTTTGATCATGTACAGATTCGCCCCCACGGTCAATCCCGTCTGGATATCCTTGTCCTGCCCCTCGGTGGACAGGACCACAATGGGGATGTCCCGATAGGCGGCCTGCTCCCGGACGGTCTTAATGAAAGTCAACCCGTCCATGCGAGGCATGTTCACATCGGACACGATCAAATCGACCTCGGACAGGCTGTACAGCTTCTCCAGGCCGTCCAGACCGTCCTCCGCCGTGGTCACCTTAAAGCCTTCCTTTTTCATGATGAAGGCCACCAGGTTTCTGACGGTCTTCGAATCGTCCACTATCAGAATATGTTTAGGCATAACTCCCCCTGATTAACACGGCATGCGCCACCTTATCAAATCCACCACAGGACATGTCCTATTCCTCCTTTTGATAGATGATGGCGCCCGGATAGTGAATGGGCTTGAACGCACGGGTAATGTTGTGCAGCGATTCTGAATGCCCGATAATCAGATACCCGCCCGGCAGCAGGTTGTCATAAAATGCATTGATAACGCGCTTTTTCATCTCATCGTCGAAATAGATGATGACGTTTCTGCAAAAGACGACCTGCGAACGCTCCACCCGCTTGAGCTGCACGCGGTCGCGAAGGTTTATCTGGCCGAAGCTGACCAGCCGCTTGACCTCCGGCTTGATCTTGTTCTGCCCGTTGTTCGCGTCGAAATAGCGCGTGACGATCTCCTCCGGGGTGGTCCGCAGGGTGTAGTCGTTGTACACGCCCCGCCGGGCCGACTCCAGAACCCGTTCCGACAGGTCGTTGGCGGAAATGCGGATGTCCCAATTGGGCAATTCGGCCTTGAGCATCTCGTGGATGATGATCGAGATGGTGTACGGCTCCTCGCCGGTGGAACACCCCGCCGACCAGATGCGCAGCCGCCTGCCCTTCTTCCGGCAGGCGCCGAGCACGTCGGGCAGGACCTCCTCCTGGAAGACCTTGAGCTGAGGCGGGTTGCGGTAGAAGCTGGTCTCGTTGGTGGTGATGACCTCGTAAAGCTTCTTCATCTCCATGCCCTTGGCCGGATCGAACCGCAGGAGATTGTAATATTCGTCAAAATTCTTCAGATTCAGCTTCTTGAGCCTGCTCCCGAGTCTATTTTCCAATAAATACTTACGGTTATCCGCTATATAAATGCCACATTCGGCATAGATGAAATCCCGCAGGTTGGCGAACTCCTGATCGGAGATCTTAAGTTCCTTGCCGAGGGATATGGTCTTGGAGAAAAGGGACGACATTCCGGTGGGGTGCTCCTACATGTCCTGTATTTTGGAAATGGCTTCCTCGGCGGCGCTGACCAGCTCGTACTCGTCGCTGTTGGTCACTTCCAATAGGGCCGCGAAGGCTGCGCTGCCGCCGATATTCCCCAATGCTTCGATGGCTTTCATGACCACGAACCGGTTGGAGTTATTCAGCATGTCGATCATGAGCGGTGCCGCCTCGGTTGTGCCGTGCGCGCCCAGGGCGTCCATGGCCCGGATCTTGACCCAATCGTCCTCGTCACCCAGGGCGTGCAGGAGGTGCGGGATCATCTCCTCGTCATAGTGCCGCCCCATGATCTCGATGACCGTCAAGCGCACGTCCTTGCTCTCGTCGGCCAGCCGGTGCAGGACCAGGGGCCGCCAGATGGCCTCGTCGCCGCCGGACCCGGCCAGGGCCTCGATGGCCACCTTGCGGATGTCCGGGACCTCGTCCTCCACGGCCTGGGTCAGGATATCCAGATTCTCCATGGGCCCGAGCTTGCCCAGGGCGTAGGTGGCCATGAGCCGCTTGATGGGTTCGGCGCTGTGAAACATCTCCTGGAAGCGGGACTGCACGGCCGGGCCGTCGATGGCGATGCACGCCTCCAAGGCCGCCTCTTTCACATCGTCGTACGGGTGGTCCATGAGCAGGAATATCCTGTCCGCCACCTTGGGCAGGCGAAGCTTCTCGCCGAGCAGATAGACCGCGCTCTTGAGCACGGTGCCGTCCTCATGTTCGTTGAGGACCTTGATGAAGAAATCCTTGGCCTGTTCCCCGCCCTTGGTGGCCACCACGCCGACAATCTGGCGCTGGACAGGCAGAGTGGCCTTCCAGAAGGCGTCCATGAGCACCTGGCAGACGCAGTCCTCCAGAGAACAGGTATCGGGAGCTATCTGGGACAAGACCTGCACAGCCACACGGGCCACATCCTGATCCTCGCCGAGAAGCCCCGCCTTGAGTGCCTCGGTCAGCCCGATCTGGGCCAGGAAGCCGATGATCGACTGCAAGCGGTCATGGTCGCGGTCAAGGTCCAGCCGTCCGGCGATCTTCAGGATGCCGGACGAGGCCTCTTCACCGCCCACGTAGGCCAAGCCCTGGATGGCGGCGTCCTGAATCTCCTCGTCCTCGTCCTGCAGCGCCACCAGCAGATAGCGGCGAAACCGCTCACGCTCGTCGTCGCTGAGCAGGGTCAGGGACTTGCCGCCGAGGATCTTGACGATGGCTTTGACGATCTTGTTGCGCAAGGCGGTGGGCGCATCGGCTATGCGCCGAAGCAGCATGGTCACGGCCTTGACGTTGCCCATTTCGCCCAGGGAATCGATGATCATGGAGGCGACGAGGTCGGACGCCCCGTCCAGGGCCTTGACCAGAGCGTCCACCGAACTGGTGTGCCCTATCTTGGTCAGGGCCTCGATCACGGAATACTGGACCCACTCCTCGTCGTTGATGGCCTTGTTCAGGCAGGGGGTGGCCTCTTCCATGCCCAGTTCGCCCAAGCTTACGGCCGCCTGGTAGCGGACGTTGACTTCCGGATCCTTCAGCAGTGCCTCGCACAAGGGGTGGACCGCCAGGATGCTCCCGGTGGAGCCGAGGATATCGGCCACGAAAATTCGAATATCCGGGTCTTCGTCCTGGGTCAGGGCGATAAGCGAGGGCATGTCCTGGTTGCCCACCTCGCGCAGGATGTCCATGGCCAGGTTGCGCACCGGAGCCTCGTCGGAACGCAGCAACGGAATAACCGCCGCCACGGTCTCCCGACCGCCGATCTTGCGCAGAGAACTGTCCACCGCCTCCTGGATGCCCAGATGGTTGGTCTTAAGCAGTTCCGCCAGCTTGGGCACGGCCTCGACGCAATTGTCCTCTCCGGCCCTGAAGGCGCTCTCCCGGACGATTTCCTTGTTGTCACTGCTCAGCAAAGCCAGATAATCGGTACAATCCGCCATATCGTCAGACCTCCCCCTTCTCTCTCGCGGGTCGCTCGTTATTTGTATAAATTCGCCATGATGGATTCGGCCATGTCGTCGAGATCCACGATTTCATCCACCAGATTTTCTTCCACCACAGCCTTGGGCATGCCGTAGACCACACAGGTGGAATCGCTCTGGGCCAGAGCCCGGCCCCCTTTCCCCTTGAGAGCGCGGATGCCCTCGCATCCGTCGCTGCCCATGCCGGTCAGGATGACTCCGAGCCCCCGGCGGCCCACCGCCTTGGCCACCGAGCCGATAAGCACGTTGACCGAAGGTTTGTACAAGGCGTCGCGGGGCTCGTCCGTGACCACCACGTCAATGCGGCTGACTTTCTGGTCGAGGATGATGTGCCGTCCCCCGGGGGCCACGAAGGCATGGCCGGGCCTGAGCACGTCGCCGCTTTCGGCCTCTTTGACAGAAATCTGGCTGACGCTGTCGAGCCGGGCCGCGAACGGGCCGGTGAAGGCCGCGGGCATGTGTTGGGCAATGACGATGCCCGCCGGGAAATCGGCAGGCAGCGAGGACAGGATTTTCTGGACCACGGGAGGGCCGCCGGTGGACACGCCGATGGCCACCACGTCGCGCACGGGACGGCCGTCCCGCCGGGGCAACAGCGCGGGCCTGTGCGCCTTGCGGGTCGCGGCCCGGGCGGCCACGTGGCGCATCTTGCGTGCGGCCACGGTCTTGACCTTCTCGATGAGGTCACGCTCGATTTTGATGATATCCAGGGAGACCTTGGAAAGCTGCTTGGGGATGAAGTCCACGGCACCGAGCTCCATAGCCTTCAGGGTGGATTCCGCGCCTTCGGTGGTCAGCGAGCTGACCATGAGCACGGGGCGGGGGCATTCCATCATGATATGCCGCAACGCGGTCAGGCCGTCCATCTCGGGCATCTCGATGTCCATGGTCACGACATCGGGATCGAGCTTGCGCACCATGTCCAACCCTTCGCGACCGTTGCGCGCCACACCCACCACGGAAATGCCGGGGTCTTTGTCGAGCATCGTGCTGATGGCCTTGCGCATGAACGCGGAATCATCAACAACGAGAACTTTGATCACGTATACAACTCCTTGGAAAAACGTCGCACTGTGCGCCCCGCCCGGGCGACCCCTCTGCCGCGGGAAAAACGGCCTCAATCATACGACAGTATCCCGCCCCGCCTCGACGGGGTATTGTTTTGTCTTGCAATCTCCCACTTTAAGGGGCTTTAGCCCCTTTGTCCACAACCTTGGACCCAACATGAAATTTTGCCTTGCCTTTTTAAATTCCCTAGGCTAAACCCACTCCTCACGTACAGCGGGATGTGGCTCAGTCTGGTAGAGCGCTGCGTTCGGGACGCAGAGATCGGAGGTTCAAATCCTCTCATCCCGACCAGAGATTACGGGCACTTACGACAACAGTTGTAAGTGCCCTTTTCTTTTATCCTACACTTTTATCCGACAAGCACGTCGGATATATCCCGTGGTCAGCCCCATCTTCCAACCCATTCATTCTTTTTCAGGCCAAGGCGTGCAGAGTCCTCCGCTATCCTGGCCACCGTCTGGGCACCGCAACCGTCCATAACCATCCGCCCCGACTCACCAGAGTCTAACCTACTATTTTTATTTCATTTCTCTTGTTGACGCCACGACGAATCGAGCTATGATTTCGATTCGTGGCCGTCCTGGCCGTGAACCGCAACGACGGGGGGGTTGATGGGGATATCAGATTTTTTGGCATTGGAAGTGGAACGGATTGCCACCGCCGAAGATCGGCGGTCACTGATCGAGGCGCTTCCAACCGTGGACGATCTCGTAATCAGCGAGACGCTTGTGGCGGTTCCTGGGGCCGTCTTTTACCATCTCCAGATTTCCAGGTGTCAGAGCGGTGGACATGTTGGACGGGTCTTTACCGGGTTCAGTACGACTTCGGCGTTGATCACAACGGATCCGCAGGTGCCGTCGGAGATAGCGCTGTCAAGGGACGAGCTATTCGAGAGCCAGGATGCTCTTCTCGAAATCGTCATGAACCGTGAATGCTAGGGGGAGTCGTGGAAATCAGCAGAAAAGGCGTCGTTCTTGACGAAAAAAAGTTTTCCGAGCTTGTCGGAAGCGCAACGAATGCAAGGCACTCGTTATCCGAGATATTCTCCGGGATCTGCTTGTATCTTGAGGAAAACGGTGAAGTCGTTGCCGAGTTCATTGCGGATGGTGGAACATTGCACTACGTGACGTTCCAACTCGGAGACTGGTTCCCAAGAGAATCTGCACCGGCAAGGATCGTCCAAGCGTACAAAGATGCAGTAATAAAGGCTGAAAAATGCGGTGTTGTTTACGACATTTTTACTGGAGAACGAATGTTTGCTGGTGCTGGAAGGCGTGAAAAAAGTCTTGGAGACTTGCTTCGCGAAGCGGTCGATGATCTGTAGCCGTGGAGTTGAAAATGGAAGACAAAATGACGCGAAAATCACGCCGCACCGGTGCGCTTGAAAACGGTGAAATCGACAAAAATGATGCACACCAACAGGAGATTCTGTGCTCATGGCCGGAGCTATTCTCCGTCCCCGAAGCTATGGCATCAGAGATCAATCTCCGTGCAGGATTCCTGACGATCTCAACACCTGGGATGACTGTCAACGAGTTCGGCCACGCAGTTAACGATCTCAAGAGCCATGGCCTGATCCCAGGCGGAATCCGCCCACAAAACTTGCTGTGGGACGGCCAGAATATCGTCGACCTGATGCAAAAACTCCGCGTCCTCCAGTCGTTCGGCACCGTCCATATGCACGACCTCCCCGGCTACGATCTTGGTCATCCGGCCGTCTTGACGACCGACGCGTCTTGCCAATGCTTCCTCGACGAGACCGTTCACGGCCGTCATATCTCCCAATATATAGGGCGAGTCGCTTCGATCGACGCGATCGAACATTACGAGGCCCTGGCAAAAAAATGCCTCCGATCGCCGATCGTAACGCCGGCAACCATCTACCGAGCAGGGTTCGAGTTGTCAGGTCGCGATTCCCTCCCCGACATGACCGAGGTTCGCAAGCGGATCATCGACGACGGCCCAGCAACGATCAAGACACGATGCGTATACTGCGGGACTGCCGTCAAAGTCCGTGGTTATCTGCGTGACCGGGAGCCACACTACGAAGTCGACACAACGCCACGCTGCCCTCACCTCCGTCTCCTCGTCGGTCAATTCCGCCTCGATGGCCACGGCAGTCAGTTTTTCGATTTCCTCGTCGTCCGACACGTTCGCGACCCCGACAACAAGCCCAATAATTCACACAAAGCCGACGACTGATTCCCGTCAAGCCGTCAGCCCTCCTTTAGGCCCCCACTTCGGGGGCCTTTTTTTTCCATCTTCTTCCAACCTTTTTTCTTCCAATTTTCCATGCGCATAAAATATTTTTTTTCGTGTTACAGCATTTGGCCATTTCCAAATCGACAAAAACCTGTCAGCGCCAGGGGTTTTCGCAATCGACTTTAGCGAATAACATATCCAGAGCAACTACTTGAAATATTAATATTTGATGTGGAACTATTTAGTCATGAGATGTAGCTGAACCCCGCAAAAACAAGGAGAGAAAAAGATGGAACTGAACAGGGAAACGATCAGAAATACTTTCGGGACACCGAATACCTCCACCGACCGCCTTGTGCCTGTCACTGTTCGACCGGATGTCAGGTTCCTTGACGGCCGAGGCCGAGAGAAGGACTGGCTGCCGGATGTCGATGAAGTTAAGACCTGGATGTGCGTCGTCCATGGCCAATCGTACGTAAGCAAGCACAACGGCGTCGTTCTGTCCGGCCGTAGCCGCCCCCTCGTCAACGATACGTGCCAGAAAGGCGATCTTGCAACCGGAGCGCAAACCGTACGCCTCGCTCCCGGAACGGTCGTCCAGGCTGGGATCTCAATCGTGTTGCGCAATGGTTTTAGGACGGTGACGGCGGTCGTCGGAATCGTTCCAGAACCTAACCCACTTCCCGCAGACAATGATTTCAGTGACGCGAATCTTTGGCCTCTGGACGCCGCCGTCAAGACGTCGGAAAGCGTCACGCACTTTGCGACGATCAAGGTGGAGGGGGTTGTGCAGTTGTTGCCAGAAGACGCGCGTTTGATCTCAAACTTTCGAGAAGAGATTCGAATCCATGGCGAAAAATATGTCCGAAAGGTGTTGAATTTTGTGGCAAGCGAATAAGAAGAAGGAAGGACAAGGTCCAACCAAAGAGAAAAAGTCGTTTCGATTTGATTTAACAATTTCTCTTGAGAATCAAGAGGCTTTCTCTTTTGCTAGAAATATTGATAACCCTCAAGGTGAGCCCCCAAACAATTTATGGGCCAGGAACTTCTCGGTCTTTCTGTTTTCCGATTCCATCTTGCTTCCATCCCCCCCAAAATGCCTTCATCCCTGTCCTAACAGGGTTTGACCGCCACAGAACACCTCTGTCAAACTGAGTCGATGAAAGTCTCCCTGAAGAGCTTTGACTGAATTGATAGAAGAGTATGATTTTCCAATCAACCGGTTCGATGTCGTTTCATCTCTGTATTCACTGATGGACTTGTTTACAATGAACAGGCTACCAGTCCCTTTCTTTGCCCAACCCGTTCACGGGGATGTGTTTACCAAAGGTCCAGGACGCTGGCCGTTCGTATCTTGAAAGATGCGCCTTGGACCATTTTTGCAATTCCAACTTTAGGACACCTATATCCTGGCCCGAACCGTAGGGCACGATAAACGCCTTGAGCCGCGTCCCCTCGTCAGATCGCATGAGACGTACCGCGCATTTTTCAACCAAGGGATGGTCCAAAAGCACCTCCCGCACCCTGGCAGGATAGACGTTGACGCCCGCCACCTGCACAGCACAGTCCTTGCGTCGACGGGGAGTAAAAGTCGCAGGACCGTACCAATCAAGCAGATCCTGTAGAAGACACTCCGTCGCACCGCCACCTTCCGTTTTCCGGGCCAGAACAGCATCGTCGTCGGTCCGGGTCCAGTGGTCCAACAGTGTGTAGCACCCCAGATGGTCGGTGCGGTAGCCCACACCGCCGGTCTCCGATGATCCGTAAATCTCATACATCAAAGGCAATCCGTTCGCCTTGACCATTTCAATGGTCTTTGCTGGACACGGCCCGGTGGACGTGACGCCGTGCACATCTGCATGGAAATGCACGCCCATCTCGGCGAGCTTGCCCCACAAAAGAGGAAAGGCCACCATGAGGTCTCCATCTCGCAACGAACGGGCCAGCCCAGGCGTGGGCAACGGCACCACCCACCGGACCTCAAGGCCCATGACACGCGGGAGTAGAATGGAAAAGAGAAAGCCGTAAATATGATGGCGTGGCACAAAACAGACAATCCGTTTCCTGTCTTGAAAAAGCAGGGCCAGATTCTCGACTTCCTGAACATGTTCGCCAAAATCATGTGTCGCAGGCTTGGGCTCATTGGTGCTTCCGGAGGTAAAAAATGTCATGCGGTCACCGGCAGCAAGCCACTGCTGGTAAACACTTTCCGCCCACGCCTCCAGGGAAATCGCTCCGATGTTTGCCGGGGGCTTCGCATGAAACATGTGGGCGATGATATCGCCCACACCCTCCAGGTCGTCCACGGCATCGCACGTCGGAACAAACTCCGGACTGAGCGAACCGCCCGGCGCAAGGCGCATGCAGGCATCATAGGATAAATGAGCCAAAAGAACGCTGGAAATTATTTCACGGATATCTGCAAGTTGAAGATTGATGGCGCGCATAAGATCTATTCTCCGGTTACGCTGAACCAGACGTCACCCTCCCGACAGGCGGTCTTCAGCTCTTGTTCCCTGGCGCCCAACGCCGCAGCGGCAAGCTCCAGGCCACAGGAAGTCGGACTCTTTCCCCAGAGATCCGTCAGGTCACACGTGCCGAATTCTCCCTGGTCAATAACGACCGTATCGGCTTTGAAATTTTCCGGACGAGCCTCAATTTCCAGCGAGGCGAATCCCCCAGCCTCGGCCAAGAGGAAAAAGGCACTGCCCTCACCCACCGGCGGTGCATCCAAACGCCCCTCAGCGGCGTTCAAACGTTCGGTGTTGGCTTCAAGAAGCGGCGTAGTCTCGTCGGTAAAGCCCAAAAGGATGGTATCAACCCGACCTTCCGCCAACCAGAGTGCCGCTGTCTGGATTCCGGCCTGAACAGCTCCCCGCAACTGGCAGAGTGTTGTCTGCGGACAGGGGTAATCCAACAACATGGAAAGCACTCCCGCCGGGATGTTATGAACGGAAAGGGAAAAGGCGAGCGGTGAAGCCAACGCCGGCCCATCGTCAATGAGGGAGTCCTGAAAATCAAACGTCGTCCGGGACGGCCCGTAACCGGTACCGAGCACGATCCCCATACGGTCGGGAAGTACGGACAGTGTATCGGCAGCCTCCAAAGCACGGTAAGCCGCCAGCAAAGTCATGCGGGTAAAATGGTCCATGCGCCGCAACTTGCGGGCCGGGACATACTCGGCCAGTGCCTCGGTCGGAGTCTCGTACGCCGCAGGCAGCGGCACGTCCTTGCCGTCCAAGGCTTGGCGGACCAACGCACCGTCGCCGATGGGAGCAGCCAGACCAACCCCGTGGATGGAGAGCTTCATCGCCGGTCCTCCTTCTCCAATATGAGGACGGAATTATTGCCGCCGAAAGCCAGTGACTGGCTCAAACCGAATCGCCCCGAGAAAGCGGTTGGACAGGCTACCGGAGAAAGGCCGATAGCCGGATCGGGTTCGCCAAACCCCTTGCTTGGCGGCAGCACTCCACGCTCCAGACAGGCCAGAGTGAAGGCAGCCTCCATGGCCCCGGCAGCCCCCAACGTATGCCCGGTGAACCCCTTTGTCGCAAAAACAAGAGATTGACTGAAACGATCGCGCAAGACGTGCCCCTCCACCAAATCGTTGGCCTTGGTGCCGGTTCCGTGCACGTTGACACAGGCCACATCCTCGCAGGTTATCCTGGCCTGCCCCAGGGCCGTATCCAGAGCCTGTAACAGCCCCCGAGCCTCGGGATGCGGAGCCGTCAGGTTGTAGGCATCACCGCAGGTTCCATAGCCCGCCACACGGCCTCTCCGGGGGGCTCCAAAGCGCTCTGCCACATTGGTAGAGGCGAGGAGCAACACACCTGCGCCCTCGCCCAAATTAAGCCCCCTACGGTCTTTATCGAACGGTCGGCAGGGTTCCGGGCTGGTATTCATGAGCCGGGCAAAACCGTTGTAGGAAATTTCGCTCAAGGCATCCGCACCTCCAGCGATGGCCACGTCGCACCAACCGGCACGAATCCAGGCTGCGGCGATGCCGATGGCGTCTGCACCGGAAGTACAGGCATTGGTCACAGTCTGGCAGGGACCGCTCAGATCGTAATGAACAGCTAGCCCCTCGGCCAGATTCCCAGCCAGGTAATGCAGGATGGGAGCCAGCTGCGGTTTCTTACCGGCTTTCCAGCTGCGATAAAAATCTAAGAAGTCGAGCGACGCGCCAACCGAGGTGCCGATGCACACCCCGACCCGAAGTTCGTTTTGCACGCTCAAGACGTCAGGCACCCCATCCAACGCATCATGAACGGCCATATGCAGTAAATTTGCGGAACGCCCTGCAGATATACTCGATGAATCTACCCACTTCTGGGGCACCTCGAAAACGGGATAGGTGACGGCCTGCTCACAGATAAAATGCGTAGGCGCAGCCGGCTCTCCCTTCCCGGCCAGCATGGTCTCCAGACAGGCATCAAGCGTGGGACCGGCCGCACAGATGCAACCCGCCCCCAGAATAGCCACCTCGCCAAGCATCTTATCCCTCGTTCTCGATAAACCGAGCCAGACTCTCCACCGACTGCAGGGCTTCCATTCCCTCCTCAGCGTTCTGAATCTCGGTATCGAAAAACTTCTGAACCAGCACCACGAGCTCCACCGCGTCCAGGGAATCCAACCCAAGTCCTTCGTCGCCAAACAGCGGTGCATCGTCCTCGATGGTGGCCGGGTCAATATCCACAAGATCGAGTTCCCTTACCAAAACCGTCTTGATTTTTTCTCTGAGATCCATCCGAATCACTCGTCCCACATGTTGAAGAAATTATAGAACTGCCAAGGATATGTTTCGACAAATTCCCCAAGTCCGTCCGCTAACATCTGGGCATACGGCCTGTATGCTTCCGGCTCCCGCCCCAGACGTTCGGGGAGGTCAATTACCTTTGAAACCCATATTCGTCCACACCCGGAACCCGTACGGCAGGAAAAGGTCACCACCACGGGAACCTGGAGCGAAGAAGCCAGCTTGAATGCCCCTATGGGCATCCGCACCGTGCCGCCGAGGAACTCCACACCGACCGTCCCCCGGTCACTGCCAAACGGCCTGTCACCCATGACGCAAAGCACGCCGCCCCGCTTGAGCACTTCAAGCATTTGCAGCGTTCCGCCCATGGGAGACGTCGGGTCAATGATATCGAACGACGGTCCTCCGGACTCTCCAAATTCGAAATAGTGCCGGTCCACATCCCGAACATCCCGGTACATGACAACCGCCTTGGGGGCATCGATATGGTCGAGAAAAGACATGCCTAACTGCCAGCAGCCCACATGCCCGGTCACCAGCACCAATCCCCGCCCCATACCGGCGAGTTCCGTCATCCGCTCCCGGTCCTCGGCAGTGGCCGTCATTTCGAAATCCCCAGTGATGCCCATAACGGCTCGGTCCACCAGCATTTTGCCGAACTCCAACTGAAGCCGGAAACAATCCAGCAGGGATTGCACGAACGACCGCTTGCCGAACCGCCGCAGACGATAGTCACGGGACCGCTTCCGAACATCGGGACGCAATGTGTAAAAGACCACGACAAAAAAAAGCATGGCATAGGCCAACGGCCGCCCTGCCAGCTGGATTGCATGGTAGAAAAGCCGGTGCGCAAACCCCGACGCCAGACTCGCACTGGACCATACCGATCTGCGAGCACTCACTGAAGGGACTCCTCCACCCGATCTCGGATGAGCCGGGAACGGACTATCCTGGCCAACCCGTAGACGACAACCCCGGTCAACAGACCAAAGGCCGGGCCAAGTACCAACGTGCCGAGGACGTATTCCCAGATACGCTCCAGCGCCTCGTCACCAAGCGTCTGCATGGAGATGTCGGTCAAGAACTGTCCATGCCGAAGATAGTACCCGGCCTCCACGCACAACGCCGGGACAAAAGGAGGAATACAAAGCTGGCTCACGGCCAGCCCCATGATTTTGCTGAGCCGGAAATAGCCAAGGACAAAGACGATGGCGAGGCAATGCAGACCGATGAGGGGCAATGTGCCGAGCAGCATCCCCAGTCCTGCCGCCAGCGCAAGTTGCCATGGTGTTTCGTTCTTTTCGAGCAACAAGCGCAGAGATTTCATGGGGTGGACAGGGCTGACCCGTCCGGTCTTGTCCTCGGTGTACCGACGGTGCGGAACAGGAAGGAAGGAACGTGCCGTCAACCGGGTATTGAGCAGGGATATCTCCACATTATCTCGCAGAGCGCGGAAATGGGAAATCCGCTCCCCCGACTTGGGATAATGGACGTGAATATCTACGTCCTTCAATGGATAGCCTGCCCAGGCCGACCGGACCAGCACTTCCACCTCAAAGGCAAAACGGCGCTCATTCAAAGTGACGGCACCGAATATAGCCAAGGGATAAGCCCGGAACCCGCATTGGACATCGGAAAGACAGACCCCGGTCTGCACACGCAGCCAAAAATTGGAAAAACGCCGCCCGAACACCGATGCACCCGGAATATTTTCGCCGCTAAAATCACGGGCACCGACCACGACGGCCCGGGGATCTTCCTGTATCGCCGCCAGAAAAGCCGGGATGTCCGAAGGAAAGTGCTGCCCGTCGGCGTCCAGGGTGATGATATGCGTCTTGCCGAGACGACGTGCCTCTTCCGCCGCAGTCAGGATGGCCTGGCCTTTGCCTCGGTTCGTATCGTGCTGCACCAACCGGACCGGGAGCCCGACCAATGTCTCGATCCCGCCATCCGTGCTGCCGTCGTCCACCACCAGTACGTCGGGAAAGATATCAAGGACCTGCTCGACCACCTGACGCAACGTTTGGCCATGGTTATAGACAGGTATGACGACAAGGATATCAATCATGATGAAACCCCATAGAGAGGCGGCGCAGCCGATTCCTTGGGAAAGGAGATAAGGGTATCCCACAGCAGGCCGCGATAGCCAAACCGACGCAGAACGTTCATTCGCTCCTGCCCGTCCGAGGGAGGAAAGATACGGTCCCGACGTCCAGCAAAACCCTTTTTGAGCATCTCATTGAGTTGGGCCGGGTCTACGAAGGGAGAAAAATAAAACTTTGGCTCAAGCAGTGTGTCGGCAGGGTCCACCAGCCTCTCTCGCCGGGCCTGGGCATAGAGCGGTGTCCCTCGATATAGTCGAATGCCGGAAAAGGGAAAAACAACACAATGCTCCAGGGCATTGAGGTTGGCGATGCCCTGCCGGGCAGTCTCCAGCGTCTCTCCCGGCCCGCCGAAAATGACGAAGTGAGCGCAGGGAATGCGCGCCGCAACACAAGCAGCGTTAAACTCGCGAACATCCGCAAAGGAGAACGGCTTGTTCATCGCCTCCAACGTCTCGTCCGTGGCCGCGTCCGTCCCCACCTCCATGGCGTGCAGGCCGGAGCGTTTAAGCAGGTCCAGTGTCGTCGCATCCACAGAAGTAGGCTGAAAAAAGCCACTCCACTTGATGGGTAACTGCTTCCGAACCAAGGCTTCGGCCAACTCAAGGTAGTAGCCGTGCGAGTCGTTGAACACGGAGTCGGTGAAGAAAACAGAATCCACACCGTTTCGCAGGTACAGCGTTTCTATCTCATCCACCACATCAGCAACGGCTCGCGGCCGCAACCACCCGCCCTCGATGGACGGATAGGAGCAATACGCGCAACGGTTCTCACACCCCCGTTTGGTCTGCACGCTGGCGATGCAGCTCTGCTTCATGTAAAAATCCAGAATGGCTTCATCGCGAACAGGAGTAATCATTTCCTTCGATCCAAGGCCCTTTTCCGGCTTCATGACCCGAGGCGGCACATCCCCGGCTTCCAACATATGCACCAGCCGCCGCATCTTTTGTTCCCCCTCGCCCACGACACCGAAATCCGCTCCCAGGTAATCGAGAATAATCTCCGGCATAAGGGAGAATCCGGAGCCTCCGACGACCACGGTATATCCATCCTGCTTCAAGAAATGGGCGACTTCCCGGACATGGCTCAGATACCAGTTTTCAGCAAAAGAAAGAGAATCCACGTTGTCGATATTGCGCAGGGAAATACCGGTCAAATCCGGCTGAAACTCGGTCAAGACCGCAGCCAGTGGTTCAAGTTCCTTTCCCGCAGCCAAAAAATCGAACTGACGCACGGTATGTCCATCCCGCTCCAGCGCCGCCGCTATCACAGACATGCCAAGCGGATAGACCGGGTAGGGTTCCGTGGTTGTATTGGTTGATATGAGCAGCACCCGGGCCATCAGAGTTGTCCGCCCGACCATTGTGCCAGAAATGCCGTGTAGAAATCAGGCGGCGTCAGCATCAGTTCACGCTCGGCATCCACAAAAAGTTGCACGGTATACCCGGTCGTGGTTACTTCCCCGGCCGCATTGCGGATGATGAACTCATAATTGAGTCGTGCCGCTTCGTTATAGTGCAGTAGGGTTTCGATTCGTACGGTATCGCCAAAGGCGAGTGGCAGAATATAGTCCACATGCATCTGTTTGACCGGGGCGGTCACCCTGTGCGCGTGGAAGTCCAGGTAACCGATGCCGTAACGATGACCGTGGCTGACCCGACCGTCCTCAAAATAACTGGGATAGCGACCATGCCAGACAATGCCGAGGGGATCTACCTCCTCGAAACGAACCCGGCGTTCCACCTCGTCACGCAATGGAGCCGGGGCGTCCTTAACGGCCTTGAAATACGCATTTCTGCTCATGGCTTCACCTCGCTGAAAGTCACACGAAAATGAGAGACGGCATCCTCGCCGGAAAGTATACGCACCACGGCATACGGCGCGGCCCCATCTTCGGTCAGCGTTCCCGTAACCACCAGTTGTTCATCCGGTTCAACCGGTTTGAGGAATTTGGCCCGCATCACACCGGAGACGGTGTAGTGTCCGGCCCGAAGTTGGGACAGAGCCTCCGCCGCAGCCTGAGCACCCGCCATAAGCTGGACCACGGCGGGCAGAATAGGCGCGCCGGGGAAATGGCCATCAAAACCGACAAAATCCGGCGGAAAAACAAACGTTTTTTCAAAACCGTTCTCAGTAAGGTGAAGAGGGCTACCTGCGGCCCGCACAGCGGTTTCGAGCGAGATCATTGTAAGGATGCTTCTTTAAGTTTCAACGTAACGACTACCCGTCGGCCCGGATCGGCATAAACGATTTCCTCCGGCAGGGAAAGCGATCTTTCTGTACCTTGCCCCCTATATGACACCGACCAGCGACGCCGCCCCTTGGCTGCCCGCTTAGTCAGCTCACCGGCAGACGGTCCCAGGAAAACCTCACACCGATCTTCTCCCTGCCCGACTAGCCACCGGGGCTGGCCATCGCCAACGGCACACGACGACGAAGCCGTCGGGAATCCAGTGAGGAACATGCGCCGTATGGACAGGGCACACTGATCCAAAAAATGGGGAATATGCCGCGCCACCGGGCTTGCAGAGAGGGCAGTCCAGCGCCCCTCCTCCACATCCAACGAGGCGAGCGTCATCCCCAGGCCGGTGAGGACGGCTACCTTGGCACGGTGATGTACTGTATCCAGCACCATAAACCCCGAAAGAGGCAGGACCGTTTCGCCGATGCGGAGCACGCCACTGTGACGCAGTCGATAGACGTCCCCATTGTCGTACCACTGCGTTTTGAGCGGAGGACATACCATTGGCACAGCAGGAGGCGTCGGTCGGACGCACCCGGCCGCGAGAAGCAGAACAAGCATAAGGGGTATAAAACGATTCATTCCGCCCTCCGCAGCAGGTTGGGGAGCAACAGCAGGGCTGTGGCCAATGCAACTCCAACACCGAGCACCACGGTGATTCCCATGGCGTGCAGCGAGGGATGGCTGGCTAAAATAAGCACCCCGAATCCGGCCAGCGTGGTCACCCCGGAGGCGAGGACGGCCGTTGTGGTATCCAGGTCCAGAGACTCATGCTCTCGATTGACCTGAACGATGCCATAGTCGGCCCCAAGTCCGATAACAAGCGGCAGAGCCGTGATGTGGAACAAATTAAGCGGTGTTCCCGTCAGTCCCAGACCGCCAAAAACGGCCGCCACACCGGTAACAGCGGGAAGAACAGCCAGCAACGACCGGCGAACGTTACGATACAAAAGAAAAATCAACAGAACGACGCACAGACCGGAAAAGGAGATGAAACTCCTGATATCCGTCTTCATGGCCGACTCCAGCATGGCCTTGAACCGACCGTTGGAAACCAACCGGACGCCAAGTTTCTGTTCTCTTTCCGGGGAAAAATACGCTCGAACCTGCTCCGAATCAGGGAGAAAGGTCAACACGGTGGCTTTGTCCAACCCTAAATCCGGCATAAAAATATCCCGAAGAAATCCCAAAGAGCCCTGATCAAGAGAATGCGGAGTAATCGGTTCCGGCATCCTGTTCAGCCCCTGGAGAAAAGGCGTGAACGCCACGGAGGAAAAGCCCAGATCCCCCGCCTCCGCAAGAAGGACTTCAATCGTATGCTCTCTTCGCCCTCTAGCCCAAAATGCGTCCCACCGAGCACGGTTGCCCTTCTGGGTCCCCCTGGAGGGAACCAACGGAGCCAGGCTAGAAGCCGCGACATCAGGCAGGTCCGCACGCAAGGCGTCATATACTTTATCGTTGGCGGACAGGGCCGTTTCAACAGAACGGCCCTCGGCAAAGACCACCCCACGGCTCCGCATATCTCCCCAGACGGCAGTAAAACGTGCCTCGGCGTCACGGACGGATGCAGGCCGGTAGCCGACACTGCGCAGATCCGGGTCCAGGGAGGTCGGCAGTGCGCACCACAAACAACCAAGGAGCAAAGCGCCCCAGAGCGGCAAGGTTACGACAACCGGCAGGGACGGCAGGGGAATGCTCCGCTTCCGTCTCTCAGGCAACGCTCCGGCACCAAAAGCCGGCAATACCAGCAGCGAAAACAACACCGAAGCGACCAGCCCGGCAATGGCAAAGACCGCCAACTGTCGAATGCCGGGGATATCGGATAAAAATAAGGCTCCAAATGCCGCACAGGAAGTCAACGCGCAATAAATGACAGGCCGGGCCACGGCATGGACGGCCAAAGCCGGACGCTCCGGCTGCCGACGCATGGCAAAGTATACATGCATGGCAAAATCAATGGATATGCCGACCAGCACCGAACCGAAACCGATGACGATGGCCGAGACGGTCTGGCCGAACAACGCCGCCCCGCCCAAGCCCGCTGCCATGGCTACCAGCGGTGCGGCAAAAACGCTGAGCGCCCGCCGTGAACGGAAAAAGAGAAAAAAGAGCAGGACAAGGAATGCCGCAGCAGCAACGGAAATGACGACAAGATCCTGCTTGATGACCGAAGCGTTGGCGTTGGTATGTACCTGGCCGCCCACCATATCGGCCGTAATGCCGGACGGTAGCGCCCGCTTCACAGACTGAAATTCCGCTACGAGTCGAGCAGCACCATCAGCATCGGTGAGACGCGTTTCCGGCTTGGCCGTCAACAGAATCGAACGGCGGTCCTTACTGAAAATATGGCCGTTTTCCACATGGGCTTCAGTGAATCCGGCCAAATGCTTCAACCGCGCCCCCAAGCGGCTACGCCACCCAAGCGGGTCCCGACGGACGAGGGATTTCAGGGCGATGCCCTGCGGTTTGGCCAGTAGCCGCACGTCCCGAGACAAAGCGGTCCGCACCGCCTCCGGCTTCAACTGAGGCTTCACGGCATCAAGGTCGGCCGCTGTCATCAGGTTCACCGAGTTATCCAGAAGAAATGTCATGGCCCGCAAGGGATTGACGGACGACGGACACACAAAAGCAAGTCCATGACCGGCTAAAGCATCAATCATTTGCTCTGCACTCTGAATAAGCTTTGCACGACTCACTTCCGGAGCGGCATGGAGAGAAATGAAGACGTTATTGGCCAGACTGGAATGGGTAAGCCGATCAAAATCTCGGGCCAGCATCCCCTGCTCGCCCACCGGCAACATGGCGCGAATATCGGTCCTGACCGGAGTGACTGCGAACAAAGTAAGACACGCCGCCATAATCGCCAACGTCAGGAGAACCGGCGCCCACCGCCTTTTTCCGGAAAAGCCCATTGCCCGCTGCGGGCCATTGCCATGTCTCATTGGACCGAGGTAAACGTTGTATCCGGCAACGAGGTATTGAGCTGAGACTGGTCAAAGGAGATGCGGGTAAAGTCGCCGTCAGTCTCATGCAACTCCAGGGAGTGGAGAACCACCCCATCCTCGGCGAACGTGATGACCAGATTGGCAAGGAACTCCTTGGCAAGCTCACTCCGAGGATGCAGTTCAAGAACCAGCGGATGCGCACTGACCTGACGGATAAGATACCGTTCTTCGAGCCATGAGATGTCAAAGGTCGTCCAGGCCATGATCTGCTGTGCGATCATGGCGACAAGCGGCGACGAATGGACAGACACTTCTCGGACTGCATCCGAGGTATCATCCCACTCCACCCCATTGCCGCCGGAGAGAAGAAAACCCGACCGGAACGGGGAGGTGTATTCCCAGCGAAGCGAGTCGGGGCGGCGAAAGGCGAAAACGCCCTTGGAAACAAGCACACTGTCAAACATCTTGAGGTGCTTTTCCTCGGTAAAATTGCTTCGGATGCTGACGACCGACGCAGCCCTTGCCTGCATTCCATTCAACAGCGACTGATTAGGAACAGCATCGGCCCCGTAGGCCATGACCGGCAGAAGAAGGGAAAAAAGAAAAACAAACCGCTGTATCATCTCGCCGCCGGGGGTATCCAGAGTTTGATGTTGCCGGTTGCGACCACGTCGCCACCCTGCGAAATCCGGCCTTCCACCACATAAAACCCTTCGAATTCACCAACGGTCTCGACATCGACGACTAGTTTCTCTCCGCCACGGGCACGGCCCTGAACGACAAACCGCTGGACACCCACCAGATAGCCCCCCGGGATAGGCAGACCTGCTGCCGCCAGCTCCCATCCTCGAATGGCAGCATAGGTCTGGGCCAGCAACTCCACGAACACGAGCGGAGAAATCGTACCTCCCTCACCTGCGGCGGGCCCATCACCGGGAAGTGTCGTCTCGACACGCCCGGCCCCCTGCTCCGAGGCGACAAGAATGTCCACAAGCAGCATGGCACCCCGATGGGGGATAAGTGTTGCGGCGGGTACAGGTAGATGCATCATGGATTCCATAATTAAAAGGAGGCGCACCGTGTGGGATCGAGGCCCCCTCGTGTTGGCGCAGAGATGATGTAGGAAGCTATCGCAGGATGGACCGAAGGCCTGCGGAGAAGATTCTCCGCAGGCCGATAAACACTATTGCATGACCGCCAAGTTATTGTTGATGGCCTGGCTGAGATTCTGGATCCATCCGTTGTAGTTACTATGGATTTTAGTCCCGTTGTATTTGAGATTGATGCTGCTTTTGTAATTGATGCTGTAGTCTTGCTGGTCATAAGTGATATCGACAACAGCCTGGTGCGCTCGGATATTCAGAGTCGCCTCGATAAGACCGGGTTTGATCACACGCATGTTCCAGCCGAGCCCTGTACCGGCTTTAACAATGGCATTTTGTACCTGTTGCATTGTCATGGGACCTTGTGCGGCCTGCGGGATGGCTGCGTCATTGATATTGTAGATTGGGGCGGTGCGGCAGGAGACCAACAGCAGGACTGCCGCCAGTGCACAGAAAATTAAAATCAAACGGGTACGTTTCATCACCTTAGCTCCTTGTAAAAACTGTCTATGTTTCCATGGCAACAAGCGCTTGGGACATCAAAGCCTTGACGTCTTTCTTCATCTCAAGATGTCCGCAAGCCGTTTGCCTGTAGTTATCGGGATACACCGGCGGAAGCAAGCGCACTATTACTTTTGCTGGCTGTATGAGCATGTTTCCCTTGGGAAGTAAGGCATGCGTGCCGGAAAAGCATAGAGGAACCACAGGGACGCCGGTTTCCACAGCTATACGAAAGGCACCGGAGTGAAAACGATGCAATTTCCCATCCGCCGATCGGGTTCCTTCAGGGAAAAACAAGAGTGAAGCACCGCTTTCCAGTGTGTCCTTCGACTGTTGAAGAACATCCTCCAGTGCGCGCCCTTCCGTCCGAATATACCCGGCAGCCCGCATGAACGGCGCATACCATGGAATACGAAACGGCCAGTTGCGAACCGCAAAACAGATATTCCACTCCGGCTGCGCCCCCATGAAGAACATATCGAAAAACGAAGCATGGTTGGCTACCAGCACACAGGGCGTCGGTGGTGCAGCAGACTCCATGCATACCGACACAACACCCCCTATCAGGCGCACCCATACTCGACCGTACAGCCAGATTATTTTTCTTGCGGTTTGATGCAGCGGCATCCCCCGCCCCAGGCGGAAAAGGCACCACCAAATCGGTAGAAGCAAAACACAAAGTACTGTCCACAGGAGTGTCAGTCCGTAGACTCCTGCATTGACCTTGATGTCAGCAAAAAAACGACCGATCTTACTCTCAGACATTACTCTTTTTTATTCGAGGAAGGCGATGGGTAACGATCGATTTTTGCAAAAAGCATATCCATCAAATTATAAATGCGCTTCTCACCCTTTTCGAATTTATGGGCATCCCATTGTCCTACCCGCAACTTGACACGACCAACCATTTCCTTGTTGTGAAAAGCGTTGATTTCAGCATCAGAGAGAAACAGGGCGAGATCCCAGGACCACAAGCCGTAGTAAGTCAACGTCCATTCCGCATCCCCTACATGCGAGCCCGCCGGAAGGACCCGATAAGCAATTCCTTCCTTGTCGAGCCAATGCTCCATGGCGACAATGAACCCCTCACGGGTCTCCGTATTCTTAATGATACAGATTTTTTTGGCCTGGCTGATCCCTTCTGCGGGGTCATTGATAACGTCGAATTTACCACAGCCTGCCATTGCCAGAAGAATGAAAAGAAAAAGGAGAAGGCCGCATTTACGCATGGATAGTCCCCCCAATGGGTTTAGTCGGTCAAAGTTTTTTTCTTTTCCAAAACAAAGGCATGGAGATCTCCCAGAGTCCGGATGGATTGAAACGCCTCGTCCTTTTTGATCTTGAAGTGGAACGCCTGCTCCAGGACCACAACCATATCGACGGCATCCAGGCTGTCAAGATCCAAATCGTCCTTGAACTTGGCCTCGGGGCTCATCGCAGCCGGGTCAAGTTCGAATTCCTCGACGAGCAGTTCGTCGATGCGTGCTGTAACTTCCTCGTCAGTCATCATATCTCCGCAAAACAATTGAAGTATTAATACCACCCAGCGCAAAGCTGTTCTTCAGGGCTGTGGTTATCGGCCATTTTTCAGTTTCAAGGACGTGCGACAGTCCGACACAGTCCGGCGCAATGTCTATCAAGTTTCTTGTAGGGAACACAAGTCCATTATTCATCATTGAAATAGTAGCAATTGTTTCAACACCACCGCTGGCAGCCATCGTGTGCCCAAGGTGTCCCTTGAGGCTGCTCACCTTAGGTCCAGCTCCAAGCAGCGAAGCGATTGCCGCACTCTCGGCAGCATCGCCAAGCCGGGTACCCGTGGCGTGGGCATTGACGTAGTCCACTTCGGCCGGAGACACCCCCGCATCGTCCAAGGCTCGCGACATGCACCTGGCTATGGCCTCATCGCTGGGGCTGGCCAGGTTTGACGGATCCGAAGTAGAGGCAAATCCCAATATCTCAGCAAGGATAGTCGCATTGCGAGCCAAGGCATGATCCAGAGACTCCAGAACCAGCAAACCGGCCCCCTCCGCACAGACAATGCCGTCGCGATCCCGATCAAAGGGGCGCGGCGTCTGCTCCGGCACCTCATTGTACCCAGTAGAAGCGGCCTCGATAACGTCAAAGGTGCCGACGGTCAGCGGATGGAGTTCGTCCGCCCCGCCGCACAGCATGACCTCCTGCCGACCTATGGCCACAGCCTCCGCCGCAAGGCCGATGGACTGGCAACCGGTGGAGCAAGCTGCCGAGGGCGCGACAACCCGCCCCGTAATTCCGAAGAACTGGGCCAGATTGGTGGCGCAGCTATGATTCATTATCTTGAAAAATTCCGTCGCCTTGGTGCCTTCAATGCTCAGGCCGTCCAGATAGCGGGCGAAAAAGGCCTGCATGGCCTGAACACTGCCCACAGTAGAACCCAGGCACAGTCCGGTCCCGGCATCGGTCAACATCGCTTCGTCAAGCCCTGCCATGGCAACGGCTTCCCGGGCGGCCAGCGCGGCATAGATGGACATCGGCGACATGGAACGCCGAAATTTTCTGGGAATGGATTTTTCGTCGCAGTCCGGCACGGTCCCGGCAATGGTCGGAACCAACCCCGAAATCTCGCGTAGTGCCGCCATAGGACGGACACCACTCTCTCCGGCCGCAAGCCCGCGCATCAAGGATTCCACTCCTGTGCCAAAGGGAGATACGGCTCCCATTCCCGTTATGACGACTCGTCTCATGCGTATTGCCTCAGTTCGGAGTGAAGAGATTCATGGCCCAGAATGATCCCGCAGGTCAGATAGGCGGAAATGACTGCCCCCAGAATGCCGGGTGCAACGATTCCTTGCCCGGCCAGGGTAAGCCCCTCCACCTTGGTTACCGGAGCAGGATTAAACTGATTGATGGAATGGCAGAGCCCATACAGGCTGCCCGAAGGCGCGGCGCAAAAGTCTCGGAACGTCAGCGGCGTAGCCCCCTGGACAAAACGTACGGTCTCCGAAAGTTCCGGCATCCTACGAAAGACCTCCCGCTCGAAAGAGTGCAGCAGTTCGGCTTTACGCTGCCGGTAGTCCTCGGGCCGGGACGCAGGAAGGGAATCCGCCCACGGGGCAAATGGGGAAAAAGCCTGAGAGACAATCGCGGTCACCCCCATCTTCCCCGATCCCGGATCCTCGGAAGCAGAAAGGAAAATCATGCTTTCCTGAACCGGCAACCCCCCTTTCAGGTCATCCGACAGCGAGCGCCCTGGCCAAAGTATGACATTCTGCCCGTCAAGACTGGGGATGAGCGCTTCACTGACGCCGAAAAGCATGAGTGCTGAAGCGGTGTCCTCCAGCAGAGCCAGCCGTTTTTTGAAAGCTGGACGAAAGGCCGCGTCTGGCGTTGCTTCAATCAAACCGCGAGGGTGAGCGGTCCACAGGCAGGACGGCGCGGCGAACTCCCGCCCATCGTCCAGAACGACGCCTGTCACCCGGCGTTCCGCATCAATCTCCACGGAACGGACACTGTGACCGAGAAAAACGTCGACCCCAGCCTCGGCCAGTCGCGTTTCAAATGCACGCACTAGAGCATGACCGCCCCCTTCCACACCGTGAGTTGAAAGCAAGTAGGACCCGGCGACCAGGGCATGAGTCGAAAAAAGCGCGTCCTCGGGCGGAACGCCATAGAGCAGGGTATGAAAGCTCAGGACCGCCTTGAGTTCCTCGTTGTCCGTCAGCTCGTCGAGAAATGTCCGCAGTGTCGTAGTTTCACCATGCAGCGTTCCATTCAAATCAAAGGGACGCGTAAAATTGAGAAAAGGAGAAGCAGCAATGTTCCGGTCGACAGCATCAAGATAGCGCTCGATAGCAACCGTTTCGGCAGGAAAACAACGGGTCAGATACGCCTTGCAGGCCTCGAATCCTGACGGGACAGCATAGCTGCGCCCGGAAGGCTCCGCCACAAAGCGGTCAAAACCCTCAAGTCTGTACGGCTTCTTCCCAATAAGCGGCGCAATGCCGAGGTGCTTGAAATACACGTCCAACGGGTGCCCGTCTCCCAACCCGCCCACGTAATGCAACCCTGTGTCGAACTGGACACCTCCCCGACGGAAGCCCCGCACCGTTGGCGAAAGGCGGGGAAACGCCTCTACCAAGGCAATCCGGGCACCGCTCTGGGCCAGCAGCAAGGCTGCCGTCATACCGGATATGCCACCGCCGACAACGATGTGATCGAACCGAGGCATCAGAACCTCAGAACGAGGCAAGAGTTGGTACCGCCGAACCCGGCAGAATTACACAGCACGTTCCGGGGCGTTGTTTCCCGAACGTCCAGGATGACATCAAGTCCTTCCGCCTCGGGCATGAGCGTGTCCAGGTTGATGTTCGGGGCAAGAAATCCGTCCCGCGCCATGAGCGTGCAGTAGACGACCTGGCTGGCACCCGACATCCACAACTCATGGCCAGTCATGGATTTGGTAGAAGAAATGGCCGGAGTGCACTCCGCAAACAAAGCGCGGAGATTGGCGACCTCGGCGCGATCCCCCGTCGGCGTCGCCGTGGCATGCGCACAAACGTAGTCGATCTCTCCGGGAACAAGCCCCGCACCCTGTAACGCCATGCGGCCCGCCCGACAAAGCCCCGTATCGCTGGGGACGGAAAGATGCTCACCGTCCGAGGAAAAACCGTAGCCTGCCACCCGTCCTAAGATTTTCGCACCGCGAGCCTCTGCCAGATCACGCCGCTCCAGCACAATTGCGGCAGCACCGCCGCTGGGGACCAGTCCATCCCTATCCTGCGAAAACGGTCGGCTGCCCTTTGCAGGGTTGCCTGGATCCGCAGCAAAGGAGCCTAGCCCGTCGAAACTGCACATGGATTGCCAATTAATTTCCTGCGCACCGCCGCAGATGACGCGTTCCTGCAACCCGGCGGCAATCAGGGCAACGCCCTGCCCCACGGCATTTCCGCCGCTGGAACAGGCGGAACTCAAGGTCCAGGCCGCCCCTTTGGTTCCCAGCAGGGAATTGAGATTCATGGTGACATTGGAAGTCATGGAACGGAAGATGACTCCACTGCCGAGCAGTCCGGTGTCCCCTCGCTCTCGCAACAATGCTTCCTGCTCAAGGGCGGCCAGGCAACTCGAATCACAGCCGAAGACAATCCCGGTCTGGTCATTGGCCCAGTCGTCGGGGTGCAAGCCGGACATTTCCAGAGCATCCATAGTCGCAGCATGGGCATGAATGGCGTGCAGGGTCATGGTCTTGCGCTGCTTGCGCGAAAGTCGTGCGGCTGGATCAAAATCCCTAATCTGCCCCGTCAGCGGACTGGCAAATCCCAGTTCGGTACGAAGAGGATCCGCAACAATGCCGGAACGGCCGGAATGCAAGGCCTCCGCAACCGAGTCCACGGAATGGCCCAAGACGGAAACAATTCCGATCCCTGTGATAACGACTTCAAACATATATAAAATGAAGTTAGGTGTAGATACCACCATTGACGGAAAGGACCTGCCCCGTGACGTACGTAGCTTGGGGCGAACACAAAAAGGTCACGACATCGGCCACTTCGTCCGGCCTACCCATCCGTCCCAACGGGATTCGACCAACGATTTCCTCTTTGGGCAGGCCATCGAGCATGGCGGTGTCAATGAAGCCGGGAGCGACGGCATTGACGAGAATATTTCGTTTGGCGACTTCCATGGCAAGCGATCTGGTCGCACCGATGAGTCCGGCCTTCGCCGCTGAGTAGTTCGTCTGGCCGGGAACGCCCGTCTCGCCTGAGGTAGAGGCAATATTGACGATGCGCCCCTGACGCTTGCGCAACATCTTCGTAACCACAGCCTGGGTCACGTAAAAAAAACCATTCAGGTGCACCCGCAACACATCTTCCCAAGCCGCAGGACTCATGAGCATCATCAGCCCGTCTTTAGCGAATCCGGCATTGTTGACTAGTGCAAAGGGGACTTCCCGCTCCAGCATCGGAGCAAGAATATTTTCTACGGCCTCATGGGCAGTTACATCAAACTGTAGCAAGGTGCATTGACGCCCCAACCCCACTATCTGTTCTGCGACTTTTTGGGCTGCCGAAGTATCGCTTCGGTAGTTCAACCAAATATCAAAACCAGCTTCGGCAAGCTTCACGGCAGTAGCTGCGCCGATCCCCTTACTTGCGCCGGTAACAAAAGCTATCATAATTATTTGCCCTCTTAAGAAACTGAATCTTTATTCATATCGGCAAACAAGTAACCCGTCAATTGCATATTAGCGAACATGCGAGCGGGGAATGTCATGTTGTGATTTGCTTTCTTCTCCCGTGAGTCGCCGAAGAACTCATAGAGTTAGGCCCAGACCGCCTACAGAATTACCGCAATCTGTGCGGCGTTGACGGTATCGCCGCAACCGTCAGTTTCTTCGATTTCGCTCATTGAAAACTCGCTTCAAGAAAGAAGGAAATAAGTAAAATGAAAAAGCCCCTGTGAGGGGCCTTCCCTTGGCGGCATCTGGACCGCCAATGCTTATGGACCGATTAATCGTTGTTAGCGTCGACAAGCTCGTCGACCAGCTCCCTGGCGTAGTCTCTGGTATCAACAACGATATAGCCGTCACTGCCGCAACCTCGGTCGTCAAGGACGTCACCCATCAGGCTCGTCAGGGCGGATACGGGATCGTCACCAAGGTCGTCCAGCGTGTAGTCACGGGTATCACCAAAGGTGGTGTGCAACGCGCCGTCCATGACCTTAAACGAGTCGGCGAAATACTCGTCTGCGGTTATGATGTCGGCCTCCGCGACATCAACGTCGAAAATCCCGTCTGTCAGCTCATCGAAGAAATCTCCAGCCTCGAGGTCCCCGTCAAAGTCAAACCCACCGACCCAGTTGTTGCCGTTCCACGACTCCTCGAAGCAGGCACGGACACGGCCAAGCATTTCCATGTTCTTGTCGATCCAGTAGGCAAGGCTGTATGCGTCGGCCATGTTGCACACCCCGTATTCTCCCACAAGATTGTTCCAGACGTCTCTGGAGCAACTCCCCCTCTCGTGGTGGCCGCGGGTCACGACGTCGATTTCGCCGTCACGCCAGTCAACCTGGAGGAAAATGTCCTCGCTCTCGGTGCCACCAGCCAGGTTGTCGCGGACAATGCAATCGATGGCCGATTCCGGCTCAAAGCGGCTAACCATTTCGGCAATAGCGTGCTTTGCGGCTTCGTTGTTCGTCTTTTCGTTCTCATTCCTCATTCTCAATCTCCTTATTTTGTGGCGGTCCTCGCCGCCGCTGGCAGTGTGAATATTTCACACTACGAGCGCGAAAGTCAAGTTTTTAGGGCATCCGAAGAGATATTTTCTTGATTCGGAAAAACCCGTGAGCGCCAGTGGATTTTGCGGACTTCCGCATCTTTTTGGCTGATGAAAGAGAAAAAAGGCCCCCATCAGGGGGCCAAAAATCGAGATATGCCTCGCTCTCGGGTGGTGTTCCCTGGCAGGAGGTGTTCCCGCTTTTGAGCAACGTTGGTTCGGCCCCCCCCGAGCCACGCGGGAAGCCTGGGCGGAACTTCCGCCCGATCAAATCACGGAGCAGGTCGGGTCGCGTGTTTGACGACGCGGCTCGTGTGCCGCTCCGATATGCTTAGGCCGTTCACGATAAACTGTGACAATCTTTGTTGCGTTACCGTGCGGGACTGTAACCGCGACGTATTCATCTAGTTGATGCCGAGTGGCGCCCAGCCGCCCCGGACTTTTCTCGCCAACGGCCAAACAGGCCAGGGCGGTAGGTGTGGGGATCCCACGTTCGTACATGCGGGTATAAGCATGTTTTGAGATCAGCGCATTGATAATGCCTCCTTAGGTCTACTGACCAGTCAATCCATTTACGCCAATCATACCACCGCCCCATCGCCAATCGCCACTTTTCGGCCGTGAAAAGTGGCCGGTAAGGAAGGAAATTGAATGAAAAAAAAGAAGGGCAAGGATCAAAGGATCCCCGCCCCCCTTCATCTGTTAGCCATTCCCCTTCCCTGGGGAAACGGGGGGAAACACGTGTAGCGTAGCGGAACGTGTTACTGTACCGCCGACAGGCGGTGCAGAAACGGGAACAGACGGAAAGGTCGGAGCTATGCGGAGTCTGGCTTGACGAAAAAGACTTTATGGTACCCTTCTGCATAAAGGCGGTTGAGATCGGGCTGGATGCCTGGAGCCAAGAGCGCTCCCGGAAGGACGAAGCCAAGGACTATTGTCTCTGCCTCGCCTGGTCAAATCCCGGTCCAGCGTACGAATGCGGGATCGTGACCTTCGCATTCGCACTGGCACCGCTGAAGACACAGACCGAACAACGTTCTACTTCGCACTCAGGGCGGTGCGGAGAGCATGGCTCCACGCCGCATGACGGGCATCGGGATAGACCTAGATGACGGCTTAACTTCTGGCCCATACACACACCCCTTCGGCTTCGCCGAGCGGGATCTTGTCCCACTCATTTACGTGGATCTCGACAACAATGGCAGTCGGCCACAAGTCCGCTATCCCCCCGCAATCGACCATTTTTGTCAGCAAATGGAGGAAATCGGCGACACCACCAATCCGCACGATTTCGATTCTGTCTGCCGGAACATTGGCAATAGATTCTCCGCTGCAAAGATCGAAATACTTACTGCCGTCAACCATCAACGCACCGTACGACACGAGGGAAACAGGACCATTTGATTTAGCGCAATGGAAAAGCGCCGTCACCAGCCCGTGGCGTGTCGGATTGCAGACAAGATCACCTATCAGCTCGTATTTGCAAACGTCCGTTATGCCGCCCATTGACCCTCCTTTTTTTGGTTCAACGAGCATTGTGCTCACACCCAAAAAAACGGTCAACATGTCTCTTTACTCGGCTTTTTGCCTCCAAGCCAGATAGGCAGCGGCGGCGTCTGCGGCATGTTCCAGACGGCATTTTGCCCCAGGCCATGGAGCGCTTGGCCACCGGCTTCTGGCGGCCGACATCATCGCATCTTTCTCAGCAGACACCTCACAGGTCAGAGCCGTCTTGCCATCTCTCGGCCGTGTCGTGATCAGTTCGGAACCGATCCCTGCCGCCGCCCCGAGTATCACGCCGGCGGCCATGCGCATTGCCTGTACGGCGTTGACCGACTTGGATCCTTCGAGCGGCATCTCGGCGACGACACGATCAGGGGAATACCTGCCGACAAGGTGGATGAAGCCGTTGCCGAGCTGTCTCGCCGACTCCTCGAGCTGGACGTATTTCGGGGACTTCACCGGCACCATCTTCCCCGCCCTGTTCTTCCGCTTCTCCTGCTTCAGCTTGACCTGGACCGTGCCACAGTCAACGATCTCGTCGCCGACAAACACGCACCAGCCCAGGTTCTTCATCGCAACGTCCAACGCCAGTATCGTTTCTTTCTTCGCCAATCTCGTTCGTCATCCAGTGCCTCCTGGAGTTCATCCTCGCTTCCTTTGCCTTTCCGGGGGCGGCAGCCCCCGGCTATTGATCCTGCGTCCGCAAGCTTTTTTTATTTTCCCTTTTATTTCCTTTTCATTTGATTTCATTTATTTTTTTATATTCTTTCGCCGCCACAAAGGGGCGGTGGGCCTTTGCCTTTGCCGCCCAGGGACTCGGCAACGGCGGTCAGAAAAGCGAAGCCTGGCTCGGCCTCGAGGCTTCGTGTCCCCGGCGGCCGGAAGTGGTCTTGTCGTCCTGGGCTATACGCTCGTACTCGGCTGGGCCAGTCTTAATTCCGCCGAGCGGGATGACGTGGCCTTGGAACCCGTCGACAGCCGATTTGGGTCCGCCATCGACCGGCGGCACTGTTGGAGATGGGCGCATCGGCCACAGATTGTGTTGTTCGCGTTGCAGATCTCTGAGGCAAAACAGCCGGGGCCGCCGCCGCGCCGCCCCCCCCCATCCTAAAACAGTGGTTCCCCCTTTGGGGGAACTGGATTGACGATCTCAAAGTGATCTTGGATTTTTTTGATGGCTGGTGAAAAGGGAAGGTGGGCCATTCGATTTTTTCGAGAATGTGGTCTGGCTTCCGTTCTGACGGGTTCTTCGGATTGTTCATAGGGACAGGTTCACGAGGGAAACAGAAAAGGCCGTGGCGGCCTGTTTTTTGAACGATTCGGCGGTATGGCTGATCTATTCAGAACGGCGCATCGCCACTTCTTCCTTTCATCAGCCATCTTGAAATCAAAACGAACGCTCTTCGTACGTAATTATTCTGTAAACTAAACACGAGATTTGTATGATCCCACGAATCCAAAGGCTGACAATGGTTTCCGGCGATTGTTTTTTGGAAAATATCACCACCATTTTGCGCTGTTTTTTTGGAAAATATCACCATCTTTTTTGGGGAATATCACCACTGCGCCAAAAAGTGATATAAAAATATAAATATAATCCTTGACTCTTGGATAGTTACCGAGATATTTGTTTAGTTATGTAGGCGACAAGGTCAATCAAAAAGGAAATTCTAAGATGGTTAAAGACAAGCTGAACAGGGTCGCACCGGTGATCAAGCAGCTCCGAGAACTGTCAGACCGACCCCAAAGCCCGGTTGCCTCCGGCGACATCACGCACTTGCGGTATGAAACGACCCGAATGACGTACGAGGTGTCGAGTACAAGTCCACTCCCCAGGCAGTGTGACGTCAAAATCTACTATTACTGCCTCGGTGTCAGGCAGCAGCAAGAGTATGACGGAGGCGACAGAAACCGTGTAGCCATTTCTATCCTCGATATTTTGAAGGGATGCGGCATGTCTAAGTCACGGCAGAACTACGACAACGTTGTCGAAGCGTTGCGGCGATACAACGATTTGCGAATGCGCCTCAAGTACAAAGACGCTTCCGGGATCGCAGAGAACTGGTTCGGCTTGTTTGACGCAAGGATCCGCAACCGAAACGTGGAGTTGATATTTTCCGATTTCTACCTCGAGGCGCTTGAGGCCGATGACGCAAACACCCACTTTCTGGCCCTTGAGCACATTGCAGGGCTGACCGGCCTGGCAATCCAGATTTATTCGATGATGCAGACGCACCTGTTCAGCGCGACAGATAAGGTTCGGCCCTACAAGGAAAAGGCAAGGCTGATCACGCGCAAGCTGTTCGGCGAAGATCGCGGACGTGAAATCCCTGTCAGCTCTGCTCTGACGCACTACGTCAAGCCGGCGCTCGAGCGTATCGAGAGGGAAACTGGCTGGAGAATAAGCGTCAAGAAAGACGGACGCGGCGAGGATTGCGTGTGGACATTCTCGACGGCCGAAGTTCCGAACTCTTTCCGCGTTGCCGGTCTTACAATGGAAGAAGAAGCCAAGCTCCGCGACAACGATGAACAGGTCGCCGAGACAACCGCTACGCAAGCGGCAGCGGCGTCCACGGAACTTCCCGACGCCGTGATCAGGGCAATCCCTGAAAAGTACCGTGCAGACAAAAAGCTCCGCGAGGTTCTAAACGAACTGCTCACAAAGACAGTAGAACGAAACGTCGTCGTCTTGTGCGAGTCGGTAAACACGAGGAAGGTCAAGAATTTTGCAGCTGTCATAATGGGGATGCACAATGCCAGCACACTCCTGGAACAGGCAAAAAAGGTCGGTGCGAACAAGAGCCTCAAGACGTTCGACGAGACACTCGTTAAGCGCCTTGATGCCGCAGCGTACGTGATGGATTGCGGCGAGGACTTCTTCGCAGAGACGTGCAAGGCAAGAGGGGTAACGCCGGAGCAGGTAAGGGAATACGTCGCCAAAAAACAGGCTAACGACGAAGCGTAGCACACAAGAAAGCCCCCGCCAGGGGGATTCTTCTTTCTTCATTTTCATTCATTTTTCATCAGCCATCAATCGTCCCACATCCCGCACCCGATGCCGATTCCGTCATCATCAAACGACAAGCACCCGCACCCACAAATATCGTCATCAATCCCAATCGACGAACACCCGCAGAAGTCGTCGTCAATAGACGAACTCGGCCAGTCGTCATCGCCGAACGCCGAGGGCGAGGACGACATAAAATCGTAATCGGACAACAAAAAATCGGACGAAGAGTCGTAGTGAATATTACAGGGGAGATGGCTGTAAATCGGAGAATAGTAAACGTCGTCATTATTCAGCAAATCCGCGTCATCATCGCAGAACATATCATCCGTCGATGTGATCCCGATCCCATCATCGCCGAACATCGACTGCCACCCTTCCCCATCGTCTTCACCGGCCGACCAGTTCGTCGTCCCGCCGCCGTTCCGTACAAGAGCACCGAACAGCACTGCGGCCCCAAGAATCATGATCACGATTTCCATTTGCTTCCCCTTTTTTCTTTTGCCTGTCCATTCACACAATCGCTCGATTTAGCACCGGAGCCCAGAGATTTTTCATTTCCACATGCTATAACCAGTCCTTTTTATTCTTTTTTCATCTTTTAGTGGCGTGGCGACCGGACCGTTTTTCTCGGGGATGGTGGAGGCTTTTTTGCGGGAATCTAGGTGGAGACAACGAATACGTGAGTATGATGTACGATAAAAAATACCGATCGGCAGAGGATGCGCTGCGGTGGTTGATCGCGGCGCGGGATACGGCTGGTACAGTCGGATCCGTAACTGGAAGAGGTGTAGTTGACGGAGAACTCGGGCTTACGCCTGATGGCGACGTGTTCGGGCCGTCGGCAGAAGACCGGATCCACACGCGGCGCGACTTGGAAATGATCATGGACGACGGGATGGACGGGATGGACCGGATGATGCACAAGATACTCGACGTGTATCTTGATTGCGAGTGCGTCCGGACCTACCCGGAGGACGATAACGGCGAACGGCGGCCGGGGGCGGTCGACTATGTGGTGTACTGGCGGCGGTGTTCACGGCAATACGCGAACAGACTGATCACGCAGATGCTCGATGGCGTTGAAGACAATCTCTGGCGGTACGATATGCTCCGCGAATGCCCGTATCCTGTTCGCGGCGATGTACAGATGCCGGACGTAGACGAGGGCGGCGGCGTTCGGGCAGTGCGCCAGGTCGTCACGGAAGAATATCTCGAAGCGGTCGCCGACTATTACTCCGCGAGGAGCTGGAAGCGGCTGAATCCGGGATAATCTCCCAATATTGACTTTTAAAAACAAATCCAGTTTACTGTTTATATATGATTAATGGGTATTAATTATCACGAACAGAACGTTATTGATCCTAGTCTCTAACAAATACTAAGTGTTCAAAAAAAGAGGAGCTCCCATGAAAAAAGTGATTCTTGTATGTGCAATGATGGTGATGATGTCTTCACTGGCTTTTGCTGGTCAGGCTCAAACCGGTGATATTACGATCGATAGCAACGTCGGCGAGATCAACACCATGGCAACCGGTGACGACTCTTCAGCCACAGCGAACATACACTCGGTCGAA
The DNA here is from genome assembly GCF_017351175.1 of Desulfovibrio sp. Huiquan2017. Lineage (NCBI taxonomy): Bacteria > Pseudomonadati > Thermodesulfobacteriota > Desulfovibrionia > Desulfovibrionales > Desulfovibrionaceae > Desulfovibrio > Desulfovibrio sp. Huiquan2017. The sequence goes on from NZ_JAFMPN010000005.1 coordinate 65,199, forward strand.
GTTACTAACGGCAAGACCGGCGACATTACGATCAAAGGCAAGGCCAAAAACGTCACTACAAGTGCAACCAAGGGCGGTATCGCCACAACTAACATCGGCAGTGTCAAGGTAGGCGACTAATGATATTTCGCTTTGTGAAACATATCTTGCGAGCAGCGCTCCTTGGAGCGCTGCTTTCTTGTGCATGTTTTGCGGGCGACTTTTCCGACGGAATAGATAGCGGGGACGGCTTTCAGTTTGGGAACGACCTCAAAGGCAAGCCAAATACTAGTTTTCACAAGGCCAAGGCCAGAAGCAGGATGAAAGCCGGAGAGGCGATCACTGGCGATGAAGGCGATGTGAACTATGGTAGTGTGGTTGACAGTGAAGTCCATGGTGATGTCACGATAATAATCGAAGAGGGTGACACCACCATCATTAAATAAAGGTTGCTCAATGCGCTCATTCGGCATTCTTCTGGTTTTGGTTGCGTTGCTATCTGTTGGGGGGTGCAACAACAAGGTTGTTCAGGTTGATTTACCCAAGGAACCGCCGCAGGCACAGGTGTCGGATTACGGTGGTGCGCTGGTCAAGCTGGGGCGGTTGACCAAGCTACTGCGCACCCAGCCGGTTAAGGTACAGACTGTAGGCGTCGTAGACGATACAGGTGTTTCGCAAGCTACCGGTGGCGAAATCCCCTTTGACGTCACTGAAATGATCAAAAGTGCGGTCAATCGTATTGGCGGGAAGGTCACCTTTGTGCCGTACGATCCTGTTTTTCTCAAAAATCAGGCTGCTCTCAAATTTACCTCGCTTCGCAACAAGACCCGACCGGATGTTGTCCTGCATGGCGGCATCACGGAATACGATCGTGCTTTGGAGGTCGTGAACGACAGCGCCGATTTTGGCGGAGATTTTGGTGCGGGGAAAAATTCCCTTGGGATTGATGCCGGAAAAAGCTCTGCTTCATCCACGTCGCGAATCACTCTGGACATCAACATGATGGATTTCGAGACTATGGCGATGGTTCCGCAAGTCCAGGCAGTCAATTCAATCCGAGTCTACAAGGGAATGAATGAAGCTGAACTGGGATTTTCCATAATGGGCGCATCATTTGGCCTGTCTGGATCCGTCAAAAAAATCCAGGGGCATCACGCAGCAATCAGAACACTCATTGATTTGAGTGTCCTGGAGGTGATCGGCAAGTATTTGAACATCCCCTACTGGAAATGCATTGGCCCCGACATCCCGGCGGACCAGCTGGTCCTGGAACGCATCAAAGAAGAGTACAGCCAGGCGAGCGGACAACGCAAAATCCTGATGATCCAAAAGCTGTTGAGTGTATATGGTATCAACCTTTCGCTGACAGGCAAGCTCGACAACAATACCGTCAACGCCCTGTATAGCTATAAGGATGCGTATGGTGTTAAGAGTGATACCCTGAATGCCGATTTCTACGAAAGACTTTTTCTCGACATGCCGGTCTTCACCCGATCCAAGATCAAGCAGCAGATGGCATCTGCAAAACAGGTCAGCATCGCCAATCACCCCCAGATCGCATCTGCGCCCTCCCTCCAGATTCAAGTGCAGGCCATGAAAAAGCGATATCGAAAGGGTGAGGCGGTCCAGATACAGTTCGACGGTAATCAGGATTTTTACGGTAAACTGTTTTATGTAATGGCGGATGGTGGTGTAGCACAACTCCTACCCAATGCTCTGCGAAACGAGAGCCGTTTTCAAGGGGGGAAAAAGTACACCGTTCCCAACAATGATGACAATTTCGCTTTGAACGTCACCCCCCCACTGGGAACGGAGAAAATCATCCTTTTTGCCAGCCCGGAGCCTCTGCCGAACCTTCCCATGAAGGCAACCCCAGACGGCTTGGGGTATTTTGAAATGCCTTTGGCGGAGATTGCCAAAGAGCTGCATGCGAAATCTTCCCAGTTGACGATATCGACATGGACCATTGAAACCCTTCCCTAAGCGAATACACTAAGGAACTTGATATGATAAATAGAATTCTCTCAGTCGTGGCTGTCATCCTTGCCGTCAGCTTTCCTGCCTGGTCTGAAGACTCCGTCAATTTCATGAACAAAATCCCCACCAGCGATGAACTTGTTGAAGCTCTGGCAGAACCCGAAATTGAGAAGACTCCCCGGATTCGCGGTATCCAGCTACGCAAGAAAGGGGCTACGGCGAGCGTTGCCCCTCAGGCTCCCCCAAAAACCGCACGGGTCATCCTTGACATAAAATTCGAGTACGACTCCTACCGCCTGACTGCCAAGGCCAAGAAAACGTTGGATTCTCTGGGAAAAGCCCTGAATTCCGACAAGCTCCAGAACAATAACTTCATACTTGAAGGGCATACGGATGCCACCGGAAACGATGCATACAACATGCAACTTTCAAAACGCCGTGCCGAAGCTGCGTCCCAATATCTCCAAACTGTCTGCAACGTAAATGGCAGCCGCCTCGTCACCAAGGGCCTCGGTGAGAGACGCCCGCTGGACAAAGCTGACCCTGAATCCGGCTCAAACAGGCGGGTAGAGGTGGTAAATGTCGCTGAATAGGAACCCCAAAGCGCCCAACCTGCTCTGTGCATGTGTAATTTGCATCATTGGTTTACTCACCTTTTCTGCAAACTCCCACGCTGCGCCAGAAGACTATATTGAACGATACACGCGGCGTACTGAGTATAAGACCCTTGAGATTGGAGACAAGTTGGTACCCCACCATATGGTTATTCCCAGCTTGCACTACGAGAACAAGTTTGGGGGAACTGTTCAGGACGATTTAAAGAACTACGACGAACGCGTAGAAGCATACTCTAGATCCTTTGCCACCTATGCCCTCAACAATAACGTGAAGTCCGACGTGGACTTTTTGGCCAATGTCAAGACGACGCTCGACAGCGTTGGAGCTGCAACGGACGTCACTGAAAAAATGGTAAATACATTGGGTATTGTTGCCCGAGGGGCTGACCTTGCTACCCAATCAAAGATACTGAACACCCTGAAAGCTACATACCACTTTGAAATTGTAGGAGAAATAGGGGGGCACGCCGAAGTCGTAGGAGACCTTGTCGATATTGCGGACAAAGTCGTTTTGTTTGCCGACGTTATGCTGGAGGCCAAGAAGGCGTCGGATCGATCAAGAGATCAGGAGATCACACAGCTTGAAACCATCCAGCAACGGATGCTGGAATCCGGGGTCTCAGATACTGCAGCTTTGGACGGCATTGAGGCAGCCTTGAAAAAACTTCAAGAAGACAAAGGGTATGCTGATGCCGTCGTCAACGAATTGCAGGAGCGAAAGCATGAACTGGCAGGTGAAATCATGAAGTCAGGCGTGGATGTTAAAATTGGCGCCATGGCTTCAGCCAACATATCCGCTTACATAGTAGGGACAGCTTCCGTCTCGACCCTAGGGGCGGGTTTTCTTATTTCAGGAGCAGCTATGATTGCCAAGGACGGAATAAGTTCATGGGCCGCCGGAGGCCGCTTCAAGGAACTCGAAAAGCAGGCAAGCTGTTTGGCAAATCTTGACCAATACCTCAGGAAGTCCGATCCTACCTGGAGTGCTTCCCTCGATCAATACAAGCTGGCTCACGCGTACCTCAGCATCCAACTTGAGATGGCACAGATACATGAAAACGAAATGGGAAAAATTGAAAAATGGACAGGAAGCTTCGACCCGTCAGTGATTGCTTTGCTGGAGCAGGACCTGTCATTTCTGGCAACTATGATTGCAAGCCTGGAAAGCTCTCTTCCCGTGGAGGGACTGATCGCCCTTCCAGAGGCCTCCCTTCCCGAGAACTACCAACCAACCGATCCTTCGATAGGGAATTCTGGGCTTTACTCCTCTAGCAGTTCTCCAAATCTCGGAGACATCACTATCGATTCCAAAGTCGACGACGTGACCGTCATCAACAAAACCCGGGCTGACCTTGAGGTGAATATCCATTCCATTGAAGCACATGGCAATGCGAAGTCAGGCGATATAACCCTTAAAGGCCGTGGCAACAATATCACCGTCATCAAGAAGTCTCGTCAGAGTGAAGCAGAAGTCAATGTAGGATCTGTAGTAGTGGGTGACTAGCTTGACGTTCTTCAAGCAGATCAGGGGCGGGCTTATGCAGGCTTTCTGTTTCTGGCTGGTTGCGTCAGCCGTTCTGCTTCTTCCAAGTCCTTCTATCGCAGAGTCAATTCTGGATATTCTTCCCGGCATGCCTATGCCTGCGCTGAATGAACTGCGCAGCGCAACATGCGTAGAGATCAGGACCTATTCCGCAGACAAGTTCCCGCAGGTGCCAGGGCCGGAAACCACAGTGACCGTGTTTCGCTGCGCAGAAAGGCAGTTAGCCTTGTTTCAATTCATCAACTTGAACGTCTATGCGGTTGCCTCCAAAGACAGAAATGGCATGATAGAGTCGTGCGTCGATGAGGACTCCCTAGGACTTTGCACACGCTTGGTCCAGGAAGATGAGGAGTTTGAGGTCGATTTCGCTGCGTACGACGTTTCTACACAGCCTTTTGAAGCGTATGACATCAATATTCTCAAGACACCTCAGCCGGAAGGCATGACCATACACAAGGCGCCAACGGATTTCTCGGGAGAGCCGCAATGAGGATCGTTTCCCTGACGCTTTTCACGCTCCTTCTTTCATCATCCATGGGACTCTGCGCCAGTATCAATAATTCCGATTTTGCCGAAAATGATGAGACCGCGGCGGTCGAGAACTCCGGTGTATTGGCCCAAGACAGAGCTCCAGAAATGCATAAGATATCAAAAGAAGCATTCATCGCCAAAAAACATGGGCGGGACGTTATCATCAAACAGACATCCACGAATGTTTTTCAGCATTCCGGTGGGAGAGGCGGCGACGCCCAGAATAACATCGGAAAGATGAAACGCTAACGCTTGATTTTGTCAGCCTAAACACGGGAAATTGTTTTCCCGGAGCGGAATCATTATTTCGGAATGCGAAGCCGAATTCGAGAATGCGGCATTTTCCCTGACACAAATAAAATCACGACCGAGTTCAACCGAACTATTCCTATAACCGACCTACTGACGGTGCCGTGCGTAAGCCAGTGTTGCCAGCCTTGCACACTTCAGGACTCTGGCTGGAGCCGCTCGTCCTTACGGGGTGCACTGTCGTGCTCCCCGTAAGGACGAGCTTGTCTCGCAGAGCGTTACTCGGCGTTGGTCAGCACAAAGTCATTGCCTCTGTGGTAGAATGTAGGCTGCTGCTCCATCCCCCATACTTTCGAACTGAGAGCAGGAACCCCCTTGGTTACGTACTCGCCAACCTCCACGAGGCTTACCTGCTTGTCTGACGCGATATTATCGGCTTTGCCCTTTAATCCGTCGACCAGGACATATGTAAATAGACCATGTCCTTTGTACCCTTCCAAGGCGTTGCCCTGCGAAGAGGCAGCAGTCAGTACAGCGCGCCCGGTCGCTCTGTTCAATCGTCCCGTCGCCGCCTTCATTGCGAACTCAAAATCCTTGCCAACAAATGCCCCGGATTGACAGGTATCGAGGATTATGAGGCTTTCGCGAGCAGGGACGCTGAGTAGTGCCTGATTCAGCAGTTCCTGATTGAGCGCTTGTTGAAGAATGGATTGTTCACTTACGGTTTCCAATTCGCTTGGCAGGAAATGATATTTGCTGTTCAATGTCAGCCCATGGCCGCTAAGATAGAGGACAAAGCAATCCTCGGGTTTCGCCTTCTTTCCTATGGATTCAATAGCGTTGATGATACTGCTGCGTGTCGCCTTTCTGTTTTCGACGTTTTCGACAAACACATTGGTAAAGCTTTCATGAGCGCCTTTTCTGAGGGCGCTAGAAAGATAGCGGGCATCGTTGACGGCATTTTGCAAGGTGAGTTCTTTTGCAAGGTATGCATCGACGCCCACGGCCAGAATATACAGGTTTCGTTTTTGGACATACACGTTGTTTTTGAGGGTGGCAGTGGCGGTGACGGATTCAATACCGCTTTCAATCGAAAAGCTGCGAACTTCGACAGTATTTCGCCCAGGGCTGGCAACAAAAGCCCGCTCCAGAGCGTACTGTGCGCCAATCCGCGCCGCAGAGGAAGGCGAGCCGTCTTCCGCAACCTTGGTGCCGTTGATGTAATATGAAATCGGACCGATCCCGCCGCCCTTGTCAGTGGCAGTAACGCGAGCCTGAATTATTCCATCTTCAATCGTACATGCAATAGCAATCTTGGGCGGGGCACCTTTATCAATGAGGTTTATGATGGAGCCGGACTCCTTCTTGGCCTGGGCGATGAGGTTCTCATAGGTGCCCATGAGACGATATTGCACGAGATCTGGGCGATAGAAGGTGTCATAAAAGCGGTCTATGCTGTAAAATTTCGCTTGTTTGCCCGCACCTTGATTTACATGGAAGCCGACGAGGGACTCGCCTCCCGGCGAATGGTCGAAGAAGCCTTCTGGCGTCCACATAATCCAGCGTTTTTTATCAGGATGGATGAAGCAGCTCAAGATGAGGGAGCCTGTTTTCGCATTGTTGAATCGTATACACCCATCAGGATATACCGTTACAATTTTGTTGCCGTTGTCTATTGGAACGATGCTCAATACCTGGCTTAAGGTGAAGTCAATCCATCTGAGTTTGGCTTCGGGAGTATAGCAGATTATCATCATGTGCGTTCCAACGACGGTATCGCCGTTTGGAAGATGGCTGTAACTGGTAACGTATGAGTTAAAGGGAATCCTGACACGTTTTCCATTGATAATGGGAGAACGGGTTTTCTTCATTTCCACTTTCAACGATGCAGTGGCATGTGATGTATCAGGCTTGTTGCTCAGATTGGGATTTGGCCCGGTTGAAACAAGGCGCCTCTCCAAATCGACGATGACGCCTTGACCATTGTCAGTAGGCAGGAAGACAGTCCGTCCATCCGATGAAGTAGAAAGCTCCAGCCTATTCACTTCCCCTTCAACATAAGTAATCAACGACGGCAGTACCCGATGGTATCGAATTTTATCATCGTCAAGGAAATAGAAGCCGTTTGGCGTTATCACGAGATGGCCGCCTTCAATGTAGAATGCTTCCTCAAAGGCTTTATCGGTTACGTTGATTTCTTCAGGGATATAGTTATTTTTCGGACTCATGGCGTAGATCTTGTCATACCTCAATCCGTACAACACCGGACCATCAAGCTTTTGACTCCAAGACAAACTTTCCCGCTTATATTTTGATTCAATGTGGATTTTTGTTTTTCTCCCAGTCATTATATCGACGACATGTATATCATTGTCGAAGGTTGTATACGCTGCCTTTGCACCATCGGAAGAGATGGTGGCGTCATACATTTTTCCTTTTTTAAGATTCTCCTTGAAAATTGTACCGAATCTGTTGTCCAGCACAGTGTATCCGGTCTTGTAAAAAACAAGCATGGAGTTGTTGTCAGCAAAGTGAATACCGTTGATGCTGTCGGGCATAATAACGCGTTTCTCAATCCTCAGCGTCTTCCTATTGACAATGACCAAAGTTCTGGATGCACCCACCACAAGGTGTTCACCTGACGGCGAAAATGCGGTTGCCGATATTGTGAATCCATGGGAGCTAAAAATCCCCGGCACTACGACTGAACCGACCATGTCACCGGTTTCAGCGGAGAAAACATATACAAAAAAGTTGCTGCCAATTGGGCCCATGTGCGGTGCGGCAACCATCTTGCCATCATCAGAGACGGAGGCACCTGCCATTAACCCGACAAGGCCCGCATTCATTTCCACCCTTATGGTGGATAACAAACGTCCAGTTGAGGCATTCCAAACCTTACATGTTTTATCTATCGAGCAGGAGACAAGGTATTTTTTATTGTTGCTGATGGCCGCACTATTAAGCAAACCGTTGTGCATCTCAGTATTCAACTTCATGAAAAGCGGGGTTGAAGATTTCCCGCTAATGATAGCACTGAGATCAAAAGACCCGGCTAAAGCCGTAATGGGCAATGATATTGTAACGACTATGAGTATAAAAAGAAAAACCAACCGACAATTATCTGTTCTAGTTGCCAAAATAGACCTTCCTGTGCTACATGGTTACGGTTGTAATTTAGATCACTCTACTTATTTACTGTCAAGGAGCTCTCCATGGTGCGCGTATTCAAACTGGCCATTTTGGTGGTAACCATTACCCTGCTGACTGGGTGTGTCTCACGATATTCGACCAGCCGTTATGGAAACAAAGTCGTTTTAAATGACAATGAATCAAAGGAGTCCGTAGTAACCCAAGTCGCGAATGCTCGCTTTGTGGGGCAGGCCGATCAGATAGTTTATGGCATGCGCATGAAAACATATGTGTATGAACTGGGAAAAGATTGGATAGTCATAGGCACAGTCGACAAGGATGATTACCTCAGGTCTTCCATGCATCGAATGAGTCAGGACCCTGAGTTGGTGGAAGTTTTGGGGATCGAACAGTCTGACCTGAGTGTCAGGAATCTTCCCTCCATAGATAGATTGAAAGGTGGAGGCTGCGCCCTTGGCCTCAGCAGTATATCCACCTTGAATGATAAAGTCCTTTTAGCTATTTACGTAGATAATACCTTGCTCAATCTGCAGATGTGTAAAGAGGTTGAGGATATCGAAGGTTTTTACGCACTGTATCCTGATATGGCTGAGCAGTTTGTCGCAAAGGCGTCTGAGGCAATCAAGATTACCCAATAAGCCGATCCAATTTCCAAAACGGTTGATATTCTGCCGGACTTGACTTGTTGAAATTGATTAATTGATTTACGATAATGGTTTGCACCATTGACGGTGCAAACCCTTTATGTTGTTCAGCTTGTCAACACCCAAAAAAACAGTCTGGCTCAACACGCAACATTTTGAAATATTTCATGTTAATTGACCTCCGTTCGTTCCCAATAATGGACATGTGTTGATCGGGGATCCATCTGATAGGGTGCCGTCCGGTCCTCTCCCCCCCCTCCTGCTAGGCATCCGCAGTCAAAATGAGCAGTTGGTACTGGATCATCCGGGCCTGCTCCTGCAGCTCCTCAGTGGAGACCACCCCCGGCCCCGGGTTGGTGAAGCTCTCGTCATAATTTCCAATGAATCTGTGCCCCTCGAGCAGACCGTATTTTGCAGACAGTATCCGGTACGTGTCTCCAAAACATTTAGCGAAAGCCAAACCCGCCTTGAAGAGACGAGACACATACGCGGCCTGGGCCTGTACAACCACGGCACCGCCCTTGAGCTCCAGGGTCATCCCCAACTGCAGCTTGGCCAGCATGTGCGGGCTATCAAAGATCTTGCTCTTGTCGCACGGCACAATGACGAAGATCGGCACCGAGGCGGGCTTGTAGGACTCCCCCCGGATGCGGGCCAGCTTGCGCCGAAGAGTCTCAATCTGCCCGAACCTGGCCGCGAGCTCTTCGACTTCCCCCCGACGCTCAAGACTCCGCTCCCATTTACGAGAGTTTACGGCAAAACCGCCCCCCACCGTAACCCAAGGGAAGGACCTGATCCGCTTATGAGCTCCCATCTTCGCAGCCATCTCAAGCCTCTGGATGGCCTGTTCCTGAGGAGTCGCACCACACTCTAGGAAAGCCACGGCTCCACCCTCGCGATTTGTACCTGCAACCCGTCCGTTTGAGCACGAATGAGAATGTTATGCACCTCAAGGTTGGTGCCGTCCCATAGTGCTACGACAGCTTCGATCTTTCTTCGAGTGAGAACGCCCTGCAAATATTCGCAGACATCCTCTTCTTTCTGACAGTCCACAGGCACGCCGCGAAACGGCAGGCTGAACTGGCGGGCGAGCTTCTGTCCCACGAGGGAGTCACAGCCCGGCCCGGCGAAAACAGCCGTCACGGAAAAGGAGGCTTTGCGCACGGCCTTGAGAAAAAGGCCAATCCCGCAGTACGCAAGGCGTAGGCGAATTTCATCTTGTTGAACTTGAACATCTTTTCTTCTCCAGAAGAACGACCTTGGCCGCAAGCCTAAGCTGATCAGTGACAACTCTGTTCCCCGCGGACAATTTCTATTCCCGGTGATTACCCACATCTGCCAAGGCTTTTGGCTAAAGTGCGAGTTTCGCGTCAGGCTTGGAGAGATTGCGAGTTGAGACGAAAAGGAGTTGACAGTAACAGAAGGGTCATGGTCATAATAAGGGCGAACGGGAGGTTCTGTGAACCAGGGCCGCATACCCCGTTACGGGACAAACGAAAGGAACGTGTCTCAGCACGTTCACCCCAGACAAGCTCAAGGGAAGAGGTCGGCTGCAACCGGCCTCTTCCTTTTTTGATCCCTAACTATTTGAGAAGGTGATCAAGAAGGGCTTTGATGGCTTCCAGTGCAGAAGGCCAATCAATGTCGCGCAAGCAGTCCATGAGGACCTCCTGCACGAACAGCTCAATGAACGTCTTCATAGGCATACCTCGTTAACCACAACCCGTTTGGCCAGGGGTAGAGGCAGCCCTGGGAGGGGACAAATCCCCACTGCCCAGAACCATATCTAAAACTAACGGTGACTTCCAGAAGGAAAAATCAAAGGTTTTTTGATCGGTTATGAGCAGTGAGAAAATTACGCGGAGAAAGCCATTGGCGTTTTCTCTTTAGAATGCACAATGCCAAAATCTCTCTCCTTTGAAAAAAAGGAGAGAGATTTTTTTGATGTTTTCCGTTTTGCCCCCTTCCCCCTTTCTGAATAGGCATGGTAAAATTACGTTGTGGGGAGTCCATTCCCTTTTCAACTTCAACCTGAAGAGCAAAACAATGATTGAGGAGTCTGGGCAAAAGCAGTCCGACATTAAGGAGATTGGCGGGGTTATCTTCCAGCTTCAAGAAGGTATGTACGTGGCCGGCGGCACGGAGGATGCCGAATGTGTGATCTATGGCGACACCAGCCCCGAGGGCCAGGCCGGTCTGGAACTCTTCAAATTGTGGTGCGGCGAAAACAACGTTTACTACTACGGATGGCCTCATGAGAAATTCTTGGAGTCCGAAGCTATCGAACAAGCTCAGATCGGCGGCTACAGCGACCTTTTCTGGGAAGATTTGTCATAGGGGGGACGTGGCGTGTCTGAAAAGGAAAGTCTGCTGCGGATTGCTCGAAATCAGATCCGTACCATCAACGAAATGCGGGCCAGAGTGGGTATGAAACCATTGGGAGATGTTCATGAGGCCCCCCGGTGGATACTTCAGTTGTAGTGGTTCATACTTGATCTGACAGTCTGCCCTTTTGACGGAGCCTGAATTGTCAGATTAGTTGAGCTTTGAAACGTGTTCCGTCCAGAGCTGCTTTCCGTCAATCATAGTTTCCATGGACGTTCGTCCGCAACACATGTTCCCCTGATGCGTCCGTTCCGAGTTGTATTCGCCAATCCATGCGTCAAGATCAGCCTGCAAAGAGCCCAATGAAGTGTAAAGGGTTCGCCGAAATGCGACCTGATAAAACTCATTGAGGATGGTCTTGTGAAAGCGCTCGCAGATGCCGTTGGTTTGCGGATGCCTGGCCTTCGTTTTCGTATGCTCGACGCCGCACACACCGAGAAAAAGCTCATAGTCGTGCTTCTCCACACTGCCACAGTATTCCGTGCCTCTATCCGTCAATATCCGCAGGATGCCCATGCCTTGCTCCTCGAAAAACGGCAGAACCTTGTCATTGAGCATGTCCGCGGCAGTAATCGGAGTCTTGGTCGTGTACAGTTTGGCCGCTGCCCATTTTGAATACGTGTCGACGAAGGTTTGCTGGTAAATGCGGCCAACGCCTTTGATCGTGCCGACGTAGAACGTGTCCTGGCTTCCAAGATATCCAGGATGTGCCGTCTCGATCTCGCCGTGGGCAAGATCGTCGTCCTTCTTTTTCTCAAGCGCCTGCACCTGGGCTTCGGTCAGAATCATTCCCGATTCTGCGGAGAGCTTTTCCAATGCTCGCAAACGCAGCTTGAAGTTGTGCAAATCGTGCCGAAGCCAGATCGACCGCACGCCGGAAGGCGAAACAAACGTCCCGAGCTTGCCGAGTTCGTTGGTGGCTCTGGTTTGTCCGTAAGCGGGAAAGTCGGTGGCATAGGCAACGACGGCATCTTCGATGGCCGGATCGACTCTATTTTTCAGATTCGGCTTGCGCCGGTTCTTGTCAAGCAGAGCTTCAACACCGCCGTCTTCCTTGGCGGCCTGATATCGATAAAAGGTGTCCCGAGAAGAGCCCATCAGCTTGCAGGCTTCGAGACGTTGCCGAGTTCTTCCGCCAGATTGAGCAGGCCGACCTTGTGTTTTATGACGTTGTGATTGAAACTGGACATGAGGTTCTCCTTGAGCACAGGGCTCGGTTTGATGGTGTTCAACATTTCCATCAAAAGGGAGAACCTCTCGTTTTTCAAGAGGAACTGTCAGATCAAATCGAAACTACTTCACTTCAGTTTCGTTATCGAGTGTTTGACCACCAAACCGTCTGCACGGAAGCGGGCAGTCTGGGTGAAATTGTCAGTTGGCTCAAAGGTGTTGCTTTCGCAATGCGCCTTTCTTTGAAATGTCATCAGGAACTTTTGCAAAAGGAGGCGGCTTAGGTGATCAAGTCGGCCGTGGGTTTCTTGCTTATCTGCGGCCGCTTTTTTCATGGGTTGCCTGAGGTGATGACAACTCTTTAATTTCCTTTATGAGGCCCCTATCTGACAAATCTCTTAAAAGATCCTTGTTTTTAGCGATGTAAAAAATGGCCGTTTTTGATCAAAATAGGCCATTTTTGCGTTTTTGAATCGTTTTCGCGTTTTGCGATCGAAACGCGGATTTCGGTCTATTTTGATTAAAAAACGCCATTCCATACCCACTTTCCCCCACCCGGAACCGCATCGAGTAAAGGGGGGCGGCAATTTCCTTCCATTTTTTTTTGCTGATCCGATGCTCTTTTTTGCCGGAGCTGCGGTCCTTCGGCGAATGAGTAGGTAGGACCGCAAAAAAAAACGCGGCCAAGGAGAATCAAATGGCAAAGATCAGAAATGGCGGGATGGTTGTTGGCAAGGATGGGAAAAGCTGACCAGGTGCTACATCTGCGGTCAGCCGTACAGGGATTTGAACAAGCTCGACACGAAGACAGATGGCAAGGCCGGGGCCGAGATCGTCGAGGTGTGCGACAAGTGCGCTGTTCAGCTCCGACGGAACGCGAAGCGTAACGGCAAGGGAGGGAAGTAGGCATGGCTATGCTCCCACCCGAGAGGCGTTGGAAGTGGCCATACGCAATGGCCGACGAGATTGTGGCAACGGCCGCCGTCCGGAGGTTCCATGGGGCTTCTTGACAGCCTCCTCACGATTCTCCGGCCATCCAATGTACAACCCAACCAAACACACGCCGCAATGCCACCAAGACGCGATGACCGGATGCTCCTCCGCGCCTTGGCGGCGTTCGCCGGTCGCCGCAACCAGGATCCACCGATGTTCGACTGCAAGGCCGAACACCGTGGCGAACGGCGGTGACACGACGCCCCATTTCTGCTGTTTCCCCCACGCTTCCCAATGGACATGGGAATACGACTATAGATGAAGGGGGCAGAGATCCTTGGCCCACCGCAGATGATCCTTTTTTCTTCTCGTTACGGCTGTTTCCCCCACTCCCTCTATGCCAGGGAGGACAAGAGACAAGAGTGAAGGGGGCAAAATTTCCTTTTTGATCCTTTTTCCTCGGAATCGCCTTCGCGGCGCTGATCCTTATTTCCTTATCCCGGAGACGGAGTGGACAGCCAACGCAACTCCGAGCACAGTCTCGTACATGAGAAGAAAGGCACCGACACATATCAACAGCACTGTCCCCGGTCTCGTAAACGAATTTCCCAACCACGAACCTGAAACTGCCGCCGCTTGCGTCATCGGCAACCTCCATGGCGGTCAGCTGATAACCGTGACCAGTCGGCCGAGCGTCGGCAAAACGAACCTAGCGGCGCATGTCGTAGCGAGGGTGTCTGCACTGACGCCAACACCGGTCTCGTCCGCAGTGTTTTCATTAGAGGAGGCGACCGACATGTTCGCTATGCGTATCTTGTCTGCCGTCTTCTGCGGCAACCTGCACCAAGCCGCAACTCTGCTGTCACAAGCCCCAATCGTGATCGATGACACACCGGGTATATCCGAGCTAAAGCTGACTGACCGATGCAGAGACTTGGCGCCACTTGGACTCGTCGTCATCGACTACCTCCAGCTCCTGCAGTCAGGACTTGAGCATGGAAGCCCGGAAGACGAGATCAATCGCGTGGTTCCAGGCTTGAAAAAACTAGCAGAGGATCTGGATGCACCGGTCATTATTCTGTTCCAACTTCCACGACATGTTGATGAGCGCCCGGATCGCCGCCCAGAACTGTCGGATCTGAATCAAGCCTTGGCTGACGCAAGCGACATGGTCATCCTGCTGACTCCTGGCCATGATCACCACTCCACCCGCATCATCGCCAAATCCTAGCCATTGCCCCGCTGCCCGCAGGGCTTTCTCCTTTTCCTCCTCTTCAATCCTTTTTCAACAGCGAGAAATCTCTCAACTTTTTTCATTTCATTCGCCAAACAGCTTGACTTCCGCTATCGAAATGTGAAATATTCACACCATGGACGGCGGCAATAGCCGCAAAACGAAGGAGATCGAAAATGGAAGAAGTCAGACACAGATACGGATGCGAACGGAAGTACCGGCTCTACGGCCCTGCACACTCTGTCAGGCGCCAGATCGAACACCGCGCGGCCATGCCTTGCCCGAAGTGTCGCAAGGCCGCCGAAGAAGCCCTGTTCGTCGCACGGTGCGAAGAGGCCGCCCTGGCTAACGCCGAGATGGGGCTGCCAGAGCTGACCGGCACCGCCGCACAAGTCGCATACGCCGAAACAATCCGCCGTGATGGAGTTCGCGACGCTCTTCGAATGGTCAACGCAGACAAGGAACAGGACGTTATCGACACCCTGTCCAAGGCTACCGCCGCAAAGTGGTGGCTGGACAACAGGGAGTTGCGGTTTGGTGCCTGGACAGCCAAGGCCAAGGCTGACTTCGGGGCATAAACAAGATACAAATTTCGGAGGAGAATGAAAATGGCAACAGTATCGCTTGAAAAAAACTGGACACGCGTCAACCTGACGCTCTGCGCCGAGACAAGGGACCGGCTTGAGAAGTGGAAGCAGAACGGCATCTCGTTGCCGACGGCATTGGCGACATGCACCAGGCTCGTTTTCGCAGACGGAATGTCTCCACTTCACACGCCCAGGGGCGACGTCGAGCGGGTCACGTTCCAACTCCCGACGCACATCCTGGCCATCATCGACCTCCTGGCCGAGCGGTGGCAGGTCAGCAGGTCCGAGGCCGCTGATCGAATACTGCAGATCGGAGCTGAGGCAGTCGAAACCGAGGCCAACACGAAGGTGTCGGTCATCATGCCGTTTGAAAAAGAGGAGGTCTAACGTGGGAATCGCTCGCATCAACTTGGCCGCCTGGGTGGCCATGGCCATCGGCCTCGTGTCAGTGTTCCTGATCAGATTCGCGGCACCGTCCGACGCGTCGATCTGGTACGCCATGACCCCGACCCTGCTGACCTTGCCGGCGTACATATGGGCCGTCCTCGGTCATTGGGATTGTCCAAGGCACACGCCAATGACCCTCGCCGGGATCGGCATCTCCGGCACGGCCATGGCCGCATTCACGGCCTTGTCGGCCGTCGATTCTGGCGACGCCATCCCGGTCTTGCTCGGCACGTGCATGTGCATCTCGGCCAGGATCTTGACCTCCTTCATGATCAAGTCCCCGATGTTGACCACCGACATTTCACGCCTCAAGTAGCCCGTCCAACACAACCTTCTTCAGCCACCCCGCCAACACCCGCCAAGGCCCCTTCCAGGGGCTTTACTCCTCGCTCTGTCAATCGCTCCCACGCCACATTTTCACCACCATCAAGCCCCATCTTTTTCCAACTTTTTCATCTTTTTTTGGCCGACCGTCTGACCGGGAACGGCAACGTCCAGGAAATCGCCATGGCGACCATGTTCGGTCATTTCATGCGGCGGCCGATGGAGCGTCGGGTCCTGCTCGGGATCCGGGCGAGAGAGTAAACAACCGGGAGCGGCGGAACACCACCCCGCTCCCGGAACCAGAGGCCCCTTCGGGGGTCTTGCTCTTCGTTCGCGATGAGGTTGCGATCGAAAGCCAGGGCCGGATATGATCGGTCCAAAATCGGATATTTCAGGAATTTGCCGGGGGCTATATAGCGCACGTCGCGCGACAGATTGCCTCTCTGTACAAGCCGTCCGGCCATAAAGCCCTCATTTTTGAGGGCTTTTTTCGTTGAAGAAAAGAGTTTACGACCACCACGAAACGTGCCTATATATTATAGTTCTGAAAAAATCAGAAATCGGTTGACAGAACCTCTCGCAATATGAGAGGTATAGCCTCGTCCGGAGACTCCTCCGGTATCACTACCCCCAAAAAAAATCAGGGAGAATGCCTATAAATAACAAATTCTAAGCGTTGTGTGGTCCTGCCACCCGGCCAACAATTCTGTTGTCCGGCACCCTCTTTCCAAGGAGGACGGCCATGAACTGTAAACCCCAAACCAACCCTGTCCCCGGCGTCGTCCGGGACATCCCCACCACCCCGATCGAGGTCTTCACGACCTGTCGCGAGGTGCCACTTTACGACGGTCAGCTCTCGAGCGGCACCCTCGTCGAGAATTACGGTACGTACGCGAACGTGACCGGCAAATTCCAGGACCGCGATATCTCGTTGCGCGTCGATTACGACGTTGCGAATTGGATCGTCCGGACCGCCGTAAAAAACAAAAAAACCATTGGCGCGGCACCGTACCGCGAACTGCTCGTGACCAAAGTCACAGCCCATGTCCCGGCCCTTGGCGGCGACCTGCTCTGCGGTTCGCTGATCATGCGCGTCGGCAATAGATACGGCGTCAGCGCGTTCATCCAAAAAGAAAACGGCAACCTCGTTCCGAACGGCGCTACGTTCGACAAAAAGGACGGCGAGAAACTGGTCGCGGCAACAAAAGCCAAGCCCCATTGCCGCCGCCCTACAGCATCGATCTGTGCCCTGGGGGTGTAATGTGAATAGCTGTCTCACCCCCTACATCCTGACCGACGAAGCCGGATCCTGTGGCCTTGTCCTGCTCGTCGTCCCCGTCAACGAGATCATCACGGCGGCCCATGCCGCCTGTCTGATCGGCAACGACGACGGCTCATGCTGCTGTGTCATCTCCAAACACCGCCGGCACAACGCCCCGCGTATCCGTCCGCATGTCCGCTGTAAAAAGGGGGTTCGCAATGTCAAAGCCTAAGCTCATGACCAGGTTCCTTGTCGGGTTCGACCTTATCGATCTCCGCCCTGGCACGTGGCCCCTTCATCCGACCTGCGATTTCCCCTATTACGAGGCGTTCCTCCGCGATCACGACTGCCACGAGGATGTCATCTACGAATCTTCGTATGACGATCCGACACGGCTCGGTAGATGTCGCCGCCCCCTTGAGCGCTGCGACCTGACTTGCCCCGAGCCCGAGCTGATCGGCCCATTGCCGTACTGGGATCCACGCGACGAGCCGCCATTCTAACGCCAAAAATCCGCTCAAAACCGCCGGTGGCACGTCTTTTTTCGGCGTGTCACCGGAGAAAAACCACTGGCGCTCACAGGTTTTTCCGTGCGCCATGTTTACGACCACTTGAAACAGCGCTTTATCAAGCGATTTCTTGATGTTACGCACTTGACTTTCTGGATTTCGAGGGTGTCCAATCTGCTCATGACGGTGACAATGCCGAGGCCGAGAGGTTGGCCCGGACGTTCAAGATACCGCAAAAAACCGGAGGAAATAGATGACCGACAACAGTAAACAACAGCCCCCCAACTCGATTCGCGTGCTCCTTAGCCTGCTCGTCGGCGACAAGCAGATGGAAATCCGCAACGTGTCCGGGTTTATCCCCGGCCTGACTCCAAACGGCGGTCAGTTCCACAGCGCGACCGTCTGCAGAGACCGGCGTGGAGACCTCTACTTGCGCCACCCGCACTACTACGTCGACGATTACGGCGAGACGGACACCATTTACGACGTGCGGCTCACAAACAAAATGCTCCTGCTTTTGCTCTACGGTTGCACCTCGCTCGACAACGCCCCTGCTGACAACTTTTTCTACTACCCCGACGGTCTGCCGGAGATCAGCGACGAGGAATTTACTCGTATCTTGAACGATGCCGCAGCCGAGGTCTGCAAGATCAACATGATCAATAACAGCTAACCACACGCCCCTGGAGGCGGCCCAACGGCCGCCCGGGGCGTTGGATTATAAACGGGAAGAAAAAGGAGAAAAAAATGGGGTCAAAGAGAAGAATCATCAAGACAGATGACGGTGCCAGCGTTGACGCCACCGGATTCGTCGAACGGTACCTGCTTGTCGATGAGCAGAACGTCGTCCAGGCGACGACGGACACGCGGGGCAGTTATCGGCTTTCAACGGCAAGACCGGTAAACGGCATCGCAACGGAGTCCCCGGACATGCAACTGGTTTTCTTCCCGCACATGATCAATGCCGTTTTCCCGGACATGCCGGATGACGACAAGCGGGAGATGTACCGGCGCACAAGCGCCGTGCTCGTGGCGGCCGGGGCCATGGACGGCGTTGCGATGATTGAGGACATGATCGTTGCCGAAGAGATATATCAATAAATAAACAGGCGACGCGGCCGGACCCAGGAAACAGTGGCTGGGCGGCCGCAGGAGGCGTCGTGAAGGCCCGTGTGCATGCGCTCTTGGAGGAGCGATGCACACAAAAAAGACAGAAGCAAAATCGGCAGAAACCCATCTCGTATTCACCACCAACGGCGGCGCGATCGACGGTTGCGCCGGGGCGTTCGACGACAAAGCCGCAGCTGATCACGTCGCCACGGAGCTGAGACGGCTCGGACACGACTGTATCGTCGAGACCAGGGAGCGAAACATCGTCATCGTCCGCGTCTCCGGCGACGACGTTGCCCCTGTCCGGACCATCTCCGAGGCGGACATGATCGACCTCGGTAACGGCCAGGTCATCGACAAGGGACACACCGTCGAGGAGGCCATGACACGAGCAAGGGCCGTCCACCACCCAGTCCCCACCACACTCACCAGCCATCACGAAATCAAGGTCAGCACAGACGACTCCGGACGGACAGTCGTCGAGTTCACCGGATCTGCGGCACAGTTAATTGCGGAAAATGCCAGGGAATGCACCCTGGATACCGCCTCCAAGATCAAGGACGGCAACGGTAAACCGACAAGCAAGTTCAGGTCGAACCTTGCCGGACAGATCGGCGAGGCTGCCGGGCAAATCTATCTCCATGGCCCCGTAGCCGGAATGGCACGGTACAGCACGGAGCGGCAGGTCCGGAACGCCGACAAATACCGCGGCGACGGCGGCGTGGATGCGCTGATCGGATCTATGCGAATCGACTTCAAGACGACACTCAGGTTCGCAAGACACGCCGCCCCGGAAAAGTTCCGCCTCGCTGTACGGCCGCACGAGAGGCACCATGAAACGACGTACGTCATGGTCTTGGCCGACAAGATCGGATACGACCACTTCATGGTCACAATCGTAGGGATCTGCCACGAATCCGACCTCCCAGACACCGCCGAAACCGCCGGCACGTTCCGCGGAGCCTACACCGTCCCCGTCCCCCGACTGTCCGCCCCGTCCAACCTCCTGGAGGCAACAGCATGACCGCACCAGACAACACCTACGCCGGCTACACGTCGTTCGGATACGACACAGAATAGGACGACGCCGAAACCGCCGCCCTGCTCTACGAGATCGACGTGTCCGTGTCGGCACGTCTCCGGGAGGACCGTGGATCCGGCGGCCCCCTTAACAGGGAAATCCATTATTCAAGGTTCGACCTGGCCGAGGCCGAGGCTGACGAGATGGCAAGAGCCAGAGGCGAGATCTGATCACTATTGACCTGCAACAGGAGGCCCCGAAAGGGGCCTTCCTCTTTTTAAATCTTTTTCCCCGCAAAAACTTGACCCTGGAGATTGCGCCGAGCGATGATCGGATTCTTTGGGGATGCATTCCCCACCCATTCTCATCTCACTTCCTCCTGGAAGCCGCGGGACCCACCCCCTAAAAAGGGCCGCCAGCTTCCACTTTTTTTGCCATATGCGGTGCAAAAACTGCACATTACGAAACTTTTTTTGATGCAATATTTTGCACAATCTAAAAATATACAGTTATTTCAATATTTTTATGCGTAATGCAAAAACAATGAATCGTCAACTTGTTGAAATAGTTGTTGATTTGCAGAATCGGCGTGGTACGATTCCGTCGATATGGGGAAATCGCATTTGAAAAGATCGGAGGTCGCCAAGACCCTTGGCGTGTCGCAGAAGACGGCTGTCAGACTGCTTGAGAAGTGGGGGGTGGATCCGTGCGCTGATCTCGGTCCCGGACGCGGAATGGGGTACCGCTGGCGGACGGCTGATGTCGTTGCGGCACTCGAAAAAACCAGGCCGCACCGGACGACACCTGCTCCTCGGCCACGGCCACGCAAGAAGGCGCACGGTCTTGATAGTCCGACGCTCATGGCCGACCTTTTCGGCGAATAGCAGAGTCCCGTTGACGCCATTTTCGAGGCGGGGCACCATATCGGTTCCATGAAATATTCCGAGTCTTGAGGAGGACTTATGGCGATCAAGCGGCAAGTGGGGAAGAAAGAGACGCTGTATCACGTCTATTATCGACACCCGTATCTGGACAAGACTGTCTACGAGCCGTTCGGACACGACGAGGATGCGGCCAAGAAACGCAATGCGGAAGTGAAATATTTGCTCAAGTACGACAGGGAGTCGTTCCTGCCGGAGCGGCATGTTGACGACACGGAGAAGACCGGGCCTACCGTCGACGACATACTGTTGCTGTACCTGCAGGATGTCGCCGCAAGAAAAAAGGGGCAGGATCTTGCGAAAGAGAACATGGCGACAACTCTGTCCCACCTGAAATTCGTCCGCCCAATCATCGGCCACATCCCTGTCTCCGAACTGACCAAGACACACCTGCGGGAGGTGGTCGCAGAACTGCGGAAGCCGCATGTAATCGACATGACTTACACCAATGATGGCAAGGTCAAGAAGGTCAAGCGCGAGGTCAAGGGCAACTCCCAGACGACAATAAACAGGAAGGTCGGCATCGTCCAAAGCGCCCTAAATTGGGCCGAGGAGCAGGAGCTTATCGAGGAGAACCCGGTCTTCCGTTTTTCCGGGGCCAAGCGTGGGCCGAACAATAAACCAGCCCCGCCAACCGTCGAGGAGGCCAACCTCATCGTCGCTGCGGCCTCCGATCATGTCCGCCGCGCCGTTGTCCTCGGTGTCGGGACCGGGGCAAGAATGGGCAGGTCCGAGTTGCTGAAGGCGACATGGGCGGACGTGTCGTTCGAGCGCAGCTGCATCCGTATCGCGTCGGCCGAGAAAAACAAGAACATCACGTATCGGGATATCCAGCTTAAGCCAAATGTAATGGATGCCTTGAGATACTGGCGCAAGAAAGACGCGGACACCGGACACGTAGGTCACATCATCCACTGGCGCGGGAAACCGATCAAATCTCTCAAAACGGCTTGGTGGAAGACACTGGAACGTGCCGGGATCACTCGCCGCATCCGCCCATACGACTGCCGCCACCATTTCATAACAGAGGCCCTTCGCAAGGGGTGCGACCTCAAAGCCATATCAACGATCGCCGGTCACGCAGACCCAACCATGATCCTCAAGCATTACCAGGAGGTCGTCGAGGAGACCAAGGCGGCGGTCATCAACTCCACCTCGGAGCTGGAACTGCCGGACCTGGACACAGGCCCACAAGATCTCGCCAAAGCTAAATAGCTACCCCACCATCAACCTGGCGGCGCTCCGGCGCCGCCTTTTTTAGCTCTGTGTCCCGAACCGACTTGAACCGATTTTTATCCTACAACTTATCCGTTTTTAGCCCTATTTTATCCGTTTCACTGTCGGATAAGCCTGTTTTTGCCTTGCAAAAACAGACAGTTAGAACGCATTCCATGCGTTCGGGACGCAGAGATCGGAGGTTCAAATCCTCTCATCCCGACCAGAAAAAACAGGCACTTACATGACATTCATGTAAGTGCCTTTTTCTTTTGTCACATCATTTGTCACATTTTTCTAACACCGAGTCAAAAATAAGCTAAGATTATAACACGATATCAACTATATGCTTTGCGCTCGGAACGCATAGATTGCTCCTCGTGCATTCATTGATTGCCCTGATAAAAAGATATACTTAAATATCAGTCTACAGCTCTTGCCACTATAAGTCCTAACCCCGTACCAAGATATTGCCATGTGGGAACTAATTAAGGACATAGGAATTCCAATTTTGACTTTTGGCCTAGGCTTCCTGTCGAAGCGGTATATCGACAGTAAAAACCTCACTACTGAACACGATATCAGGGTCTTTCATACGCTTGATGCCATAGCCGACGAAAATGCTATGAGAGCAATCTACGGAGGCGCACGCTCAAGCTACCATATTGGTCAGGCTAGAAATAATTTTTATCACTATCTCTCAGAGGCACCGAAAGCATCTAACAAATTCCTTTTTGATATTATCGAAAACAAGAAAACGCAGCTCCTGAAAGCAACCGATGAGTTACTAAGCTACTATGCCATAGAAGGACTACCCACTCGTAACGATGATCAGTCTATTGACCCCGCAACGATGGAGGGGATTTTTGATCGGGATCGAGAAAGGGTCAGGTTCGAACAGGAAGTAATGCCCAAAAGTGACATACTCGCAGAGGCATTCAAAGCAGCCTTCATTGATTACCGAGCCACAGTAAAAAAAAGGCTAAAAGTCTAATTAATAGAACAAACCAGTACGACTTGATACTGTCACATTTCTTGTCACATTCTAGACCCCATTTACGGGTATTTTCTATGTGACATACAAAAATAAATCCAAGTATTACAAACCATACAACGCAAGCCATCCCGTTCGGGACACAGAGATCGGAGGTTCAAATCCTCTCATCCCGACCAGATAAATCAAGGGGTTACGCAATAGCGTAACCCCTTTGTCTTTTCCTCATCTGCTCATCTTCCGATTGCGCCCCCCCATGGGGCGCCCTGCAAAACGGCATGGCCCGTCGAGCGACTCGTCACAACAACGACATCGAGAGCCCGGTTGGCCCAACGGCATTTCACGCGACAACGCCCCGACTCCGACGGGTCCAAGGACATTTCTTGTCACCATTCGTGCTTTCCCCCATATTCGTGTTGACATTCGAGCCCCCCGCCCCTACATGCCGCCAACACAGGCCGGGGTTGCCGGAGTCCATGAATCAAGGGAGGATGGGACATGACCCATGCACAGGAAGAATGGACCGTCGAGCGGTCCGCGGAACTCTATCGCGTCCGGGATTGGGGCGCGGGCTTTTTCGGTGTCTCCGAGAACGGGGACTTGCAGGTAACCGCCCGGCCCGGCGATTTTTCCGGGGCGGTATCCATTCCCGAGATCATCGGGGGAATCCAGGCGCGCGGGCTGGACATGCCGGTGCTGCTGCGCATCGAGAATCTCCTGGAAACCCAAATCACGCTGCTCAACGAGAGCTTTCTCCAGGCCATGGACAAACTCGCCTACCGGGGCGCCTATCTCGGCGCCTACCCTATCAAGGTCAACCAGCAGCAACAGGTAGTCGAGGCGGTCACCCGCCATGGCCGCAAATACCACCACGGGCTGGAGGCCGGGAGCAAGGCCGAGCTTATCGCCGCCCTGGGCATGCACAACGACCCCGACGCCGTGCTTGTCTGCAACGGCTACAAGGACGAGGAATTCGTGGACCTGGCTCTGCACGCCGTACAGCTCGGCTTCCGGTGCGTGCTGGTCATCGAGATGCCGAGCGAGCTTCAACTGATCATCGAACGCTCCCGGGCGCTGGGCGTGGAGCCCATCCTCGGCGTGCGCGCCAAGCTCTCCTCCCAGGCCACGGGTCAATGGGCCGAGTCCGGCGGCGACCGCTCCATCTTTGGCCTCAACGCCTCCCAGATCATTGAGATCATCGACAGCCTCAAGGAGGCGGGCATGCTCCATTGCCTGCAACTGCTCCACTACCACCTGGGCTCGCAAATTCCGAATATCCGGGCGATCCGCACCGGCGTGGCCGAGGCGGGACGCATCTACGCCGGACTCACGGCCGAAGGCGCGGGCATGCGCTACCTCGACCTGGGCGGAGGCCTGGCCGTGGACTACGACGGCACCCGGACCAGCCTGTCCAGCAGCCGCAACTACTCGGTCCACGAATACTGCGCGGACATCATTGAAGGAGTCATGACCGTACTCAACGAGCAGGGCGTGGACCACCCGACCATCATCACCGAGTCCGGGCGGGCCCTGGTCGCCTACTATTCCATATTGCTTCTCAACGTGCTTGACGCCGCACGCTTCGAGCCCGAGCCCCTGCCCGGTGCCCTTCCCGAGGACACCAACATCCACATCCGGCACCTTCACGAGACCATGCTCGCCCTGACCCGCGACAACGTCCAGGAGAGCTTCAACGACGCCCTCTACTACCGGGACGAGGTCCGCCAGGCATTCAACCAGGGAATCATCACCTTCCGAGAACGAGCGCTGGGCGAAAACGTCTTCTGGCTGACCATGCGCACCATAGCGGTCCTGGCCAGGGACCTGCCCTCCCTGCCCCTGGAGCTTGAGGGATTGACCCGCACTTTGTCGGATATCTACTACTGCAATTTCAGTGTGTTCCAATCACTGCCCGACGCCTGGGCCATCAACCAGCTCTTTCCGGTCATGCCGGTGCACCGGCTGGATGAAAAGCCCACTCGCGAGGGGTCCCTGGCCGACATCACCTGCGACTGCGACGGCAAGATCGACCGCTTCATCGAGGGGGCCGGGGTGGACCGGACCATGGCCCTGCACGCCCTCAGGCCGCTGGAGGAATACTACCTTGGCGTGTTCCTCGTGGGCGCGTACCAGGAAACCCTGGGTGATCTGCACAACCTCTTCGGCGACACCAACGTGGTGACCATCCGCATCATGGACAACGGAAAGTACGAATTTGTGAGCGAACTCGAAGGCGACACCGTGGAAAATGTACTGTCCTATGTGGAGTACGACACCAAGGCCCTGCTCACCCGGTTCCGCGAAACCGCCGAGGCGAGCGTGCGCAAGGGACTGATCACCCCGGCACAACGCCGGGAAATCCTCCAGGCCTACCGAAACGGGCTGCAAGGCTACACCTACCTCGAACGTTAGGCGACCCCGCCCGCTCCGTCCGACAAAACAATTGCAGCCCCGGACACCATTGGTGTCCGGGGCTGCGGCTTCATGCGCCTGTCCACCGGGCGACAGGGGGCGCTATCCTCGGAGGGTGAGGCACATGATGGCCCGAACGGGAGATCGCCCGGAGGGTCCTGAGCTTAGTCCCTGCCCGCTTCGGCAATGACCGTGACGTCGGCGTCCCGGGTGTATTCGGCCCCGGCATCCGCGTCGTAGCAGGTCAGTCCGCAACGCAGGCAGCGACTCGCCTCCTTCCGAGCCTTTTCGTAGGAGATGGAACCGGCCACTTCCTCCTTGAAGGTGTGCCGACGCTCCTCCACGCTAACCAGGGGCTCTTGAACCCTGGGGATGGAGTATGTCACGCGCATGTCCTTGAGAATGGATTCCGGGATGACCTGGACCTGCTGATTGTCCGGCTCGGGAACCGTTCCCTGGGTGACGTGAAAGTGGATGGAACGTGCGGCACGGCGTCCTTCGGACACCGCCTGGATGAGGATGTTGCGGCCGGTGTGGACCTCTCCGCCCACGAACACGTTGGGGATGTCGGTTTGCAACGTGGTCGGGTTCGCGCTGATCCCACCGGTCTTCTTATCCATATTGAACAGGGGATTGCCCTCGGCATCGCGCAGCAGACTGTCGTCCACCAGGCGGTCCGTGGCTGCGACGACCATATCGGCCGCCACAAAGGAATTGGTCCCGGACACGGGATTGGGGCCGCCCTTGGCCTTTTCCGGATCGTCGTAGGCCAGGTCGCAATAAGTCACACCGCAGACAATGCCGTCCTCGGCCACCAGGCCCAGCGGCGCGGTCATGTAGCGGAGGTCTGCCCCGATTTCGACGGCACGCTGAATCTCCTCCTTGTTGGCGGACATCTTGCGCTGGATGCTCGGCACCAGGGCGATGGCCGTGGCGCCGAGGCGGATAGCGCTGCGGACCACGTCCATGGCCGTGTTGCTGCCGCCGACCACGACCACTGTCTTGCCGCGAAGGTCGGTGTATTCCCGCCCAACGGCGTTCAGGAAGGAAATGGAGTCCTGCACTCCCTGAACATCATCGTTTTCGATGCCGAGCGACGGCACCTTCCAGGCGCCCGTGGCAATGAAGATCGCCTCGAACCCCTCATTCTCAAGATCGGCCAAGGTCACGTCCCGGCCGAAGGTCACGCCGGTGCGGGCCTCCACACCGAGGTTGAGAATGGTCTGCACTTCCCAATCCACCACCTTCTTGGGCAGCCGGTACTCCGGGATGATGCCGCGCATCATGCCGCCGATGTTCTGGCGCTTCTCGAAGATAACCGGCTCATGCCCCACGCGGCGCAGGAAGTAGGCGCAGGACAGCCCGGCCGGGCCGCCGCCGATGATGGCCACTTTGTGTCCGCTGGGCGGATTGCAATGCAGGGCGACGCGATTGCCCGAGCGCATCTCCCAGTCCGCCACGAAACGGTGCAGGGTGTGGATGGCCACGCCTTCGTCCACGATCTTGCGGCGGCAAATGTTCTCGCACGGGGCCGGACAGACGCGGCCCACGGCCAGAGGCAGCGGATTGTGCTCCTTGATGGTCAGGAGCGCGCCGCGCATGTCGCCCTGCTTGAGCTGCTGGATGTACCGGCGCACGTTGATCTGGGCCGGGCACTTCTGCATGCACGGAGCCAGGCAGTCGTCGGTCTGGTTAAGATGCAGGAGCACGCTGGTCACGCTGGAGATGCGGATGGCCCCGGTGGGGCACGCCTCGGCGCACTTGCCGCAGGACCGGCAGGCGTTCCAGTCCACCACCGGCAACCCGGCGTCGCTCAGGCGGATGGCGTTGAAGCCGCAGACCTTGACGCAGGTGCCCAGACCGATGCAGCCGATGCCGCAGGACTTCTCGCCGCCGTAAAGCAGCGCCTCGGCGCGGCAGTCCTCCACGCCCTTGTAGTCGAACAGCAGGTTGGCCCGGGAGCCGCCGCTGCATATGTTCGTGGCCACCTTGGGCTCCTTGAACTGCACCTCGGCCCCCATGATCCCGGCGATGCGCGCCGCGACTTCCTGGCTGGCCACCACGCAGACCTCGGGCGCGGCCTCGCCGTTGACCACGGCGGCGGCCGCCGCCGTGCAGCCCGGATATCCGCAGCCGCCGCAGTTGGCGCCGGGCAGGCACGCTTCGACCCTGGCCACACGCGGGTCCTCCTTGACGTAGAGGATGCGGGAAGCGACGGCCAGGATGGAGGCCGCCGTCAGCCCCAGGAGAAACAAAACCAATATGGATGAGGTTACCATGATCTCGTCCTTGTACTTGTACGGTTACGCGGCCATGCCCTGAAAGGCGAGAAAGACCAGCGACATGATGCCCGCCGTGACGAGCGCCACCGGAATGCCGCGGAAAACGACCGGCACCGGAGAAACGTCAAGCCGCTCACGGATGGCGGAGAT
This sequence comes from Desulfovibrio sp. Huiquan2017, assembly GCF_017351175.1. Taxonomy (NCBI): domain Bacteria; kingdom Pseudomonadati; phylum Thermodesulfobacteriota; class Desulfovibrionia; order Desulfovibrionales; family Desulfovibrionaceae; genus Desulfovibrio; species Desulfovibrio sp. Huiquan2017. The sequence continues at coordinate 92,867 of NZ_JAFMPN010000005.1, forward strand.
GATGACCAGGGCGATGAGGAAACCGATGCCCGAGGCAAGGGAAAAGGCCATCGCCTTAACGAACGAATAGTTGCTGCGCTGAACCATGATGGCCACGCCCATGACCGCGCAGTTGGTGGTGATCAACGGCAGGAACAACCCGAGCGAGGCGTGCAGGGGCGGAATGACCTTCTTCAGGAAGAGCTCCACGAACTGGACCAGGGAAGCGATGACCAGAATGAAGACAATGGTCTGGAGGTAGCCGATGCCGTAGGGGTTCAACACATATTGCTGCAGGGGCCAGGTAAAGGCCGTGGCCATGAGCATGACGAAGATGACCGCCGCGCCCATGCCGATGGCCACGTCCGTGGACTTGGACGTGCCCATGAACGGACAGGTGCCCAGGTACTGGACCAGGACGATGTTGTTGATGAAGATGGCCGAGATGAACAGCATGAAGTAATCCATGATCTAGCCCTCCCTCTTGGCCGTAATGCACAGGTTGCAGCCCGCGCAGGACGCGCAGGCCGTATTCTGCGGCTCGGTTTCGGGTTCGCCCTTGCGTCGGCTCAGATACCGGTTGAACGCATTCATGCCCGCCAGGATCACTCCCAGGCAGACGAATGCGCCGGGGGCCATGACCATAAAGTGCGCGGGCTGGAAGGAGTCCCAGGCCACCGGAATGCCGAAGACCGTGCCGCTGCCGAAGCCCTCGCGCAAGGCCCCGAGAAAGGTCAGGGACAGGGTGAAGCCGAGCCCCATACCCAGGCCGTCGGCGATGGACGGCAGGACCGGATTCTTGGAGGCGAAGGCCTCTGCGCGGCCCAAAATGATGCAGTTGACCACGATGAGCGGCACGAAGATGCCAAGCTTCTGGTACAGGGAATAGGTATAGGCCTGCATGAGCAGCTCCACGGCCACCACCAGCGAGGCCGCGATGACGATGAAGCAGGCGATGCGCACCTTGCTCGGAATGACCTTGCGCAGGCCCGAGATAATGGCGTTGGACAGGGTCAGGACGAAGAGCACGGCCACGCCCATGCCGAGTCCGTTCTCCGCCGTGGAGGTCACGGCCAGGGTCGGGCACAGCCCGAGGACCACGCGAAACGGCGGCAGCTCGTCCCACAGCCCCTTGAGGAATTCCTTCTTGAGGGAAGCACTCATTATATAGCTCCTTAGGACGCCGGCCAGAGGTCGGCGATTTGCGGCTTGATGCCCTTGTACAGAGTGAGGGCCTTACGCACCGCGTCCACCGCTCCGGTGGACGAATAAGTCGCTCCGGCCACGGCGTCGATGTCGCCGTCCTTCGAACTCAGGGCCATGGAGTCGAGGCCATGTCCCTTGAACTGCTTGAGGAAGGCGGACTTCATGATCCGCGTGCCCACGCCCGGGGTCTCGGTCTGGGTGGTGATGCCGATGCCGATGAGCCGATCGGCGTTCACGTCGAAGCCGACCATGACCCCGACATCCCCGGAATAGCCGGGAGCGAATGTCTCGAAGGCCACGCCCACGAGCTTGCCGGAGCGCCTGGCCGGGAACACGGTCACCCCGTCCACGGTCTTTCTCTCGGCGATGGGGTCGTTGTCGCACCCGGCGAGCACGGTCATCAGGGCCGGGCCCTGAACATTGACGAGCACCTGTTGTTCGATCTTGTCCTTGGTGGCCCGCTTCAGGTTGACCAAAAGGGTACCGGAAGCGGCGCAGATAAGGGACAGGACCACGATCATATTGATAATTTCACGCATGGCTATCTGACTCCGAAGAACTTGGGACGAAGACGGTCCAACAGCGGGCTGAGGAGGTTCGCCACCATGATGGCGAAGGGCACGCCGTCGGGATACACCCCGTAGACGCGGATGATCACGACCATGGCCCCGACAATGAGGCCGAACACGGTCTGGGGAATCTTGCCGACCGGGCTGGAGGCCACGTCAGGGGCCAGGAAAAAGGCCCCGAACACGGTGCTGCCCGCCAGAAGGTGGAACATGGGATCGGCATAGGCCGTGGGGTCGATCATCCAGAAGGCGGTCGCCGTGCCCGCCACGCCCAGAAGGAAGCCCACCGGGATGAACAGGCGGATCCAGCGGGTGGCGAGCAGGAAAAGACCGCCCGCGGCCAGGGCCATGACCTGCGACGACCCCAGGCCGCCGAGCTGCCGCCCGACGAACAGGTCCATATAGTCGAACTGGAGGAGGCTGCTCACTCCGAAATGCATGAGCTGGTCCACGGGGCTGTTGGCCACGTAGCTCGCCAGATTGAGGTCGATATCCATGGCCGCGGGCCAGGAGAAGCGACAGACGGCCCAGGCGACCAGCGGGGCGCAGACCGGATTGCAGCCGAAACCGCCGAACACGGTCCTTCCGAGGGCGATGGTCAGGACGCCGCCGATGGCCACCAGCCACCAGGGCGCTGTGGCCGGGAGCAGGAAGGCGAAGAGCACGCCCGCGTACAGGGCCGAGTAATTGTCAACGTCCACGTCGCGCTTCTGGAGCCGCAGACAGAGGACTTCGGTGAGCACGGCCGCGGTTCCGGCCAGGCCGATGACCGAGATCGCGCGGTAACCGTACATGACCACCGCCATGACGGCGGCCGGCAGCAGAGCCAGCAGATGGGCCTGCATCATGCCCTGGATGGTCCGCCCGCTGCGCCAGTGCGGCGGCGGCGAAACCGTCAACCGGAGCGAGACGTCGGACATGGCTTTGAGTATGGGAGGATTCATATCGTTCATCATCCTTAGTGTTGTCGAACTTCGTGGTTGTTCCCCGTACCGGCTAGGCCTGGGCGTCCTGGCCCTTGGCCCTGAGCTGCGCTTTGGCGAAACGGATATATTGGAGTAACGGCCGCCTGGCGAAACAGTTGAAAGCGCACAGACCGCACTCGAAGCAACTGTTCAGGCCGTACCGCTCGGCTTCCTCGAACCGCTCGTATTCGGCGCAGCGGCTGATGAGATGAGGCTGGACCCGTGCCGGGCACTGGAGGACGCATTCCCCGCAGTTGATGCAGGCGGCGTCCTGAACCGCCGGAATGGCGTCCGAGGAGGTGATGAACAGGCCGTAGTCTGTCTTCTTCACGCCCTCGTCCAGGCTGTAGATGGCCTCGCCCCGGAACGGCCCGCCCAGGACGATGGTGTCGCCGGGATGGGTGTCGAGACCGAGGATATCCAAAAGATGCCGCACGGGCGTACCGATGGGCACGCGATAGTTGTGCCCGGCGATGGTCATCACGGTCTCGGTGATGGGCAACCCGGTCAGGACCACCTGGCCCAAGTCATACAGATCCATGACGTTGATGACCCGGGTGCCCTCGGGGAATTCCTTGCCGGTCACGGCCCGGACCACCAGGGCGTCGAGGGAATATGGGTACTTGGCCCGGACCCCTACGGTCTCGGCCCCCGGAATGGAGACCGGATCGCCCTTGGGCGCGGCCAGGACGGTCCGATTGGGCGCAAGCAGCTTGCGCGCCAGGGCCAGACCGGCGGCCAACTCCTCGCGGCCGTCCCGCAGCAGTTGCTGGGCCACGGAAACGCCCGGTTCCGGATTCAGGCCGTTGATAACCAGGACCTCGGCCCTGCCCATGAGCTGAATAACATTCACGCCGAGCCCCTGCAGGACGCGCAGCAGCTCCGCACCGTTGCCCATGGAGTTCACGTCCACCGGGGAAACGGTCTCTTCGCCGCCCGTGCAGCGCAGGATCAGGCTGTGATAGTTGACGCCCGTGACCTTGCCGCCCGCGGCCGCGTGGAAGGCTCCTCCGCCGGGAGCGGGGTGTTCGGCAATAACCTCGCCCTTGGTCAGGACGCTGCCCTTCTTGGTTTTCAGCACCAGGTTGCGGACCTGGATATGCAGTTCTTCCGGAAGCGCCAGATCGCGAATGGAATTGATCAGTTCTGAATCAAGGGAATATTGTATCTTGAGCATGGATTACCTCGCGTGGCACTGGTAGCAGGCGTCGTCGCCGAAGGGGCCGCCGTTTTCCTCGTGGCACCCCATGCACAGGGTGTGGAAGGCCTCGCCCCGGGTGGGAATGGATTCCACGTCCGGCCACTCATCCTTGGGAAGGGGGCCGGCGGGCACGCCGTCATGACAGCGCAGGCAGGCCTTCTGATCCGAAAACGCCTTGGGGTGGTTGAGACGGAATTGTTCGTCGAACTCCGCCGGATGACACGCTCCACACGGCAGATAGCTTTTCTCGCCTTCAATGCCGTCGTGGTGACAGTCTTCGCAATCGGCTCCATAGTCCTGGGCGTGCACCTGGTGGGCGAACACGACCCGCCCGCCGGTGTTGTCCAGGATGACCCGCGCCGGCACATCCTGCTTCTCCACCGGGATGGCATAGCCGATCACGGCCCCTGCAAACAGGAGCGCCACGATCGCTGAAATGATGAAATATCGGTTCTTCAACTGGTCAATCCTCGCTCGGATAAGGGTTTTACACACACGGGAGGTACTCCCGTCTTTTTGGGCGCCCGGCCTCATTCCCACGTTCCGATTGATTAGTCAATCAGTAATAAAGGAAGCAGAAAGCATGCCATTTAAGACGCATTACCCCAACTAGATAAAATAGTTACAACATATTAATATAATGACTGAAATAATAGCAAACGAGACAGCGTGTCCAGCCAGGGAATCATGCAAGCCCCCCGAACCTGTCAGCCCAGATCTCGCAAAGTATACTTTTGCGGTATGGATTTTAGCAGAAACTGGGCGTATCCCGCCTCTACCCGTCAGCGGTTATTCAGAAGATCCTCCTTTGAAATTAATATGTTCTATTTAACAACAACGCAATAAACTCGCCATTACAGGGGCATTCCCCCACATCTCGCAACCCGGTGAATCGCGCAAAATCGACGCCACCCCCCTTTTGCGCGAACAAACCGGGAAGATTTCCCCCGGCCACCACTTTTATCCAATATTTTAGATGGGCGCTCACTGTCCCAAAAGATAAACCGGGACGATTCCGGCGGAGCGTTGTCCAGGTCACGCACCAACGACACGAAACGCCGTTCGCGCGCGCACTCGAGCGGCCGCAAAGGCCGTCAGCTCGGCATTTGCGGTTTGTTCAGGACGACCAGAAGGAATTCGGCCAGATGTTGGGCGGTATTGATGAAGCTCATAACCTGAAAGTAGCGGCGCACCTCGAACCGTTCGATGACGCCTTCTTCGCGCAATTCGATGAATCGCTTCTCCACTTCGTCCACGGCCTTGGCCAGGGGGTGGGGGTCGTAATGGGCGCCCCGTCCGATGGCTCGCAGTGCCTGCGCTATATTCTCGGCCAACTGGGTGAGTTCCGGAGCCATGATGATGTCGAAACCATCGCCCTCCACCTCGTTGAGCAGGCTGGGCGTGGACTGAAGCCGCTCCACCACCGAATTGAGCGTGTTGACCTGCACGGCGAGCAAATCCATGTCGTCGCGGAAGACCCGCCTCTCGGTGGAATAGATTTTGTTGTACAGCACCCGGTTGGCCTGGACCTCGCGGGCCAGGTCGAAGAACAGGTCCGGATCGGTCTTCCGCTGGCGATGAAGAAAGTTGCCCATGAGCAGCAAAACGTTGTCCGCCACCTGGTCATATTGGTCGCTCAACCGTCCGAGAAGCGCCGAGGTGGTCCGGTTGGGCCAGACCGCCACCGAAACCAGGAAGGCGCAAAGCACGCCGATACCGATCTCAGCCACTCGGAACAGGGTGAATTCGATACGGTGCTCCGCCCCCAGGCTGGTCAGAAAAACAATGGACATGGTGATGGCCGCCATGCGGTAGCGCACATCGTAGCGCGTCAGGTAGGCGCAGATGCCCGTGCCCAGAAAGATGGCCACCAGGGTGAAACCATGGGTGGGCGGAAAAATGAGGATCATCAGGATGCCCATGCCCGCGCCGATGGCGGTGCCGGTGAACCGGTACAGGCTCATCTGGATGGAGTCGGCCACATGCATCTGCATGACAATGACCGTGGTGATGACCGCCCAATAGCCATAAGGCATGCCTATCCAGCCTGCGGCCGCATAGGCCAGGACGCTGGCCAGGCCGACCTTGAGTCCGTGCCGAACGTGACTGCTGATATTTTCCGCGTTGAAAGCCATTCCGTGCCTTGTGGGGTGATTGTATGTCGACCATATCCGAATGAACGGACAGGTCAACGCCGTCCGGCCCTTTCGCATAAGGACCGGGTCGGGTCAACCCCGAAGTTTCACACCGGAACGGTTGGAGGACCTATTCGCCCGGCTTGGCCATCCCTTCGAAGCGCTTGAGCTTTTCGCGCAGTGTCTTGCGATTGATACCGAGGATTTCGGCCGCCCGGGTTTTGTTGTCCCCGGTCATGACCAGGACGTTACGGATGTGTTCGAGCTCGACCTCCTCCAGCGTACGGTTGACGCTGCCCTCGCGCGGCAGGCTGAAGCGCATGGCTTCGGGCAGGTCGGTGACCCCGATGGTGTCGTGGTCCACAATGACCACCAGCCGCTGGATAAGGTTTTCAAGTTCGCGGACGTTGCCGGGCCAGTCGTAGCGCCGCAAGGCCTGCAGGGCTTCATCCGAGATGGTCGGCGGCACGCGGTGCATGCCCTTGGAGAACTCGGCCAGGAAATGGTTGATGAGTACGAGCAGATCGTCCCCGCGTTCGGAAAGGGGCGGCACGTGGATATCAATGACGTTGATCCGGTAAAAGAGGTCTTCGCGGAATGTCCCCTCGTCCACCATACGCCGCAAGTCCTTGTGGGTGGCGGCCAGGATGCGCACGTCCACGGTCTTGCCGATGCTCGACCCCACTTTGCAGAATTCTTTGGACTGGAGAACCCGCAGGAGCTTGGCCTGCATGGTCGGGCTGGCGTCGCCGATCTCGTCCAGGAAAATGGACCCGCCGTTGGCTACCTCGAAAAAGCCCGCCCGGGATTCCTTGGCCCCGGTGAAGGCCCCCTTGACGTGACCGAACAGTTCGCTTTCCACCAGGCTGTCCGGGATGGCCGTGCAGTTGACCGGCACGAACGACGCGGTCCGACGGTCGCTGTTGTAGTGCACGGCCCGGGCCACCAGCTCCTTGCCGGTGCCGGAATCGCCGCTGATGAGCACATTGGCGTCCGAGGCCGAAGCCTTGCCGATGCGCTGAAAGACGTGCTCCAGCTCGGGCGAGGTGCCGATAATCCCGAAATTGTCCGGCGGCGTGTCGGCCGATGACAGCACCCGCCTGCGCTGCAGCCGCTCCACGATGCGCCCCACCGAGGAAAGCAGCTCTTCGGTGGTGAACGGCTTGGCCAAATATTCCCCGGCTCCGTCCTTGATGGCCTCCACCGCTCCGGGGATGGAGGGATAGCCGGTGATCATCATGATTTCCACATCCGGCAGGTTGGCCCGCACGTGTCTGATCAGGTCCAGCCCCGAGGCCACGGGCATGCGGTAGTCGGTGATGACCAGGTCGATGGCCTGGTCTTCGAGCAGGGCCACGGCCTCATCCACCCGGCCGCAGGTGAAGACGTCGTATCCGGCGGGCACAAGATTGCGCTTGAGCACCTCCAGAGTCGATTTACTGTCGTCCACGGCCAATATGCGGATATTCCTGCTCATGCCCCATCATCCTCCGGGTCGCGCAGATGGCAGGGAAAGCCGACTTCCACCCGGGTCCCCTCCTCCGGCGAACTTTCCACCTGAATGAATCCCCCGTGGGCCTTGACGATGCCATGTATCACGGACAGCCCCAGGCCCGACCCCTTGTCCACGTCCTTGGTGGTGAAAAACGGGGTGAAAATCATCTTAAGCACGTCCGGGGTCATGCCCGGCCCGGTATCTTCGACCACCAGATAGGCATCGCTCTCGTGATTGATGGTCCGGATGGTCACGGTGCCGCCGTTGACCATGGCCTGGATGGCGTTGACCACCAGGTTGACCACTACCTGCTTCATGTGCTGCGGGTCGGCCAGGATCTTCGGAAGGGTGCGATCGAAGTCGCGAACGATCTCGATGTCGTTGCGCCGGGCCCCGGACTCGGTGATGCGCAGGGCCTGCTCCACGGTTTCGTTGAAATCGATGAACGTCGGCTGGGGCGGCAACTGGCGCCCGAAGAACATGAGCTTGCGAATGATTTCCCGGGCGTGCAGCGAAGAGTCCACGATGTTGTTCAGGTCCGTGGCCACCTGGGTGGGCAGGTTCGGGGTCTGGAGGGCAAGTTCGGCAAACCCGAGGATATTGGCCAGGGGTTCGTTGATCTCATGGGCGACCCCGGCCGAGAATTGGCCGATCTTGGCCAGCCTGTCGGATTGCCGCAGTTGACGTTCGAGTTCCTGCTTGGCCAGGCGGGTTTCCCGCTTGGACACGAGAATGACCACCTGCTGGACCACGGTGGTAAACAGATCGCACTCGTCCTCCAGAAAACCGGGCCGAGCCGCGTCGTCACGCACGGCCACACTGAGCGACCCCCGCTTCTCGTTGTTGACGACGAGATCGGACTTGAGCATATGGCCGCTCTCCTCGAAGCCGGGAGTCTGAAAGATCTTATGCCCGAGCCGAAGCCGTGCGTAGGTCATCTCGGGGTTCTGAAAGGCCGCCGGAAGGAGCTCGACCACCTGGTTCAGGAGATCGTCCATGGACCGGTGAATCTCACCCATGAGCTGGCTCAGGGAATAGAGACAACTGAGTTCCTTGTTGCGCTCAAGCAGGGTGAACCGCTCGCGCAACAACCCCTTTTCGCGCAGGACCAGGTCGGTCACGTCCTGGCCAACACACAGCAGGCTGACCACCTCGCCGTTGGAATCGGTCAGCGGCTTGAGATTCCAGTTGACGTAGACCGTGTCGCCGTCCTTGGCCCGGATGCGCCCGGCAAAGGCGGTCACGCCCTGGCCGTGGGCCCCTTCGAGCAGGGCCCGGCGGGCCATTTCCCGCTCATCCCGGGGAATGAAGACCTCGAACCAGTCGCGGCCCGCCAGTTCCTGGAGGTGATAGCCGGAGAGGTGTTCCAGCTCGGAGTTGCCGTGGATGATCCCCCCGTCCAGGTCGAGCGAGACCACGATGCCGTGGGTCAACTCCATGACGGTGTCGTAATAGTTCTGGAGATTCATGCACGCTTCCTCATTTGAAGAAAATACAATCATTTCGGCCAGGAGTAAATCCCCTCATGGATGAATGCGCGATCCGGCGGCCAAGAAAGCCGCCGGACCACGCGGGGCTAGGGTATGCTGCGCATTCCGAGGTCTAGTGACTGAGCTTGAGCCCCCACCCTTCGAAGACGAAGAGGATGGCGAAGCCGTACCACAAGGTATAAGCCACATAGAAGACCAGGGAGAAGATCACCAGACCGATATCGTCGCTGATGTGCTGGGCCTCCACCTTGTAATAATTATAGGACGCCTCAATAGCCTTGGTCCGGACCGTGTCCACGACCTTGGCGGACTCGAACATGCTCTGCTTGTTCAGGGACTTGCTCATGAGCTTGAGGGATGTCCACCAGTTGAACAGGGAACGGCGCGGAGCTATGCCGTACTTGGTCTGCATGGCGTCGCCGTTGTTGTCGTACATAAGCTTGGCGTCGTCCAGACTCGCCCCCAGGATTGTCCCCAGGGAACCGGTCACGCGCAGGGCCGGGCCGTCCACCGAAGCCGTCGCACCGGCCTTGGTGAACAGTTGGGCGGATTGCAGGGCCTCGGCATCGGTGCCGTAGGTCAGGTTCAGATCCACATCCTTGTCGTTGTAGGGAGCGACATCGGTCTTCAACGCACCCGAGTAGTCAATGGACCCCTTCGAGATGGAATTGTACAAATTGTCCAGGAACTGCATGGCGTTGTGCCCATGGTAGATAGGCTGGAACATCATGAACAGGACCACGAAGAAGACGGCCAGCAGGCTGAAGCCCGTATAGAATTCCTTTTTGTTGTAGATCATGGCCTTAAGCCTCCTTTCTCTTGAGCTTGGAAATGTTCATCAGGAAGGTCCCCACCACCCAGACGGAGAATCCGCCGATGACGATGAAGAACGCCCAGATGCCGATGGTATTGAGCACGGCTCCGGTCCCCGGCGAGAGCGAGATGATCTCCATTTCGGCCAGCTTGCTCGGCAGGGCGAATATCCGGTTCATGAAACCGGCCAACACGGCCATGGCGTAGAAGCCCCGGATGGTGATGCCGGGCACGATCTTGGTCACCAGGGCGCCGATCTGGATGCCCAGCAGGGAACCGATGAGCATGCCCATGGCCAGGGTGTAGAAGATGAAGCCGTAGATGGCGTACTGGGTGATGGACGCGAAGCCCGCCGTGAACACGATCTGGAATATGTCGGTGCCCACCGTGGTCATGGAGGAGACGCCGAGCACGTAAACGAAGATCGGGAAGGTCAGGAAGCCGCCGCCGACACCCATGATGCCCGCGGCCAGGCCGACCAGAGCGCCGGACATGACCAGGAATATCCAGGAGATTTGACGGCCTCCGGCCACCAGGTCCTGGTCGAACTTGATCATGGGCGGGCACTTGACGTCCTGCAGGTTACGACACAGGGCGCCGATCTCGACCCCTTCGCCGCCGTGGGCGTCGCCGCCCTTCTCCGCCTTGCGCGAGCGCAGGAAGTCGGCCAGGGCGTAAAAGCCCAGGAAGCCAAGCATCAGGGAGTACACGGTGGTGATGAAGGCGTCGCTCAAGATCGGGTTGATCTCGTACAGCACGCGGTTGATCACGCCGCCCGCTGTGGCTCCGAGCACGGCACCCACCAGGAAGACGACGGCCAGGGACACGGACACGTTGCCCAGCTTGCGGTGGATGACGCTGCCCATGATCGCCTTGGCGAAGATGTGGAACAGGTCGGTGCCCACGGCCAGGATGCCCTTGATGCCTGCGGACATGAGCGCCGGGGCGATGATGAAACCGCCGCCCGCGCCGATGCAGCCGGTAATCAGGCCCGCGCCCACACCGATGGCGATGGAAACCAGAAAGATGCCCAGGCTGTAGAAAGCCGGGCTGTATGCCTTTTTGCCGCCGAGCAGGTGCGGCAGGGCCGGCCCGATGTCGTCGGCGAAGGCCACGCCGATCAAAATGATGGGAATGATCATCAGTCCGATGAGCAGCAATTTCTTGCGGCTACTCACGATGGACTTGGCGTTTTCGATCTCCCACTGGGCAAGGGCTCCGGCCCCCGCCATCATGAATCTACCCCATTGGCTGAAAAATCGCATGATTATCCTCGCTTCCTCTTGTTTTGTTCAACCCGTCCGAAGCACCCACCCTCGGGCCGATCACTTCGAATTGCTTCTCTTCCTCATGGCCGCATCTTCTATTTTGCGAACCAGCTCCTCCAGATCCGCCGGCTTCAGGAGGTAATCGAACGCCCCCATGGCCAAACTGGAAATGACGATGTCCGTATTGGCGTGGGCGGTCAGCATGACCACCTCCACCTCGGGATGACGCCGCTTGATGGCGCTCAGGGTCTTGATCCCGTCCATGCCCGCCATCTTGATGTCGAGCAGGACCACGTCAAAGGGACTAGAGGCCATGATCTCAAGGGCCTGAGCCCCGCCGCCCGCGGTCATTACGGACACCCCCCTCCGGCCTAGACGCTTGGCCAGGGCATCGGTGTACCCGGCCTCGTCGTCGATGAGCAGTACCCTGACGTCGTTCATGCCCGTACGCTCCCGGCCCCCAGTTCGAGTGCCTTGGTGAGCAATCGGTCAAATTCCACGGGCTTGGAGAGATAGCCCGCCGCACCGAGCTTGATGCACTCGTCGCGGGCCTCCTCGCTGCCGTGGCCGGTCAGCATGAGCACCGGCATGTCCGGGGCCATCAGCCGGAACACCTTGAGAATCTCGATCCCGCTCATGCCCTGGAGCTTGAGATCCACGATGGCCACGTCGAACTCCTCGCGGCGAAGCAGCCGCACCGCTTCATCGCCGCTCGCGGCCGACGCCGCTTCCACGCCGCGCCGACGCATGCGCTTGCACAGGACCTCGGCGAACCCGGTCTCATCGTCCACGATGAGCAAACGCACGTCCCGGCCCGCGCCGCCGGCTGTGTCCACGGTCCTGTCCACGCCGCCTACCCCATGCGCCCGGCGATGTCGCTAACCCGGGCCTCGATGGCCTCTTCCTCGCGCTCGCCCTTGAGCGCCACGGCTTCGGCGATCTTCTTGTTCAGGTCCTCGAAGCTGCACGGCTTCATAAGGTAGTCATATGCCCCGTGCTGAATGCCTTCCACGGCCGAAGGGACCGTGGCATGGCCGGTCAGCATGATGACTTCGACCAGGGGGTGCGCTTCCTTGATCTCCTGCAACACGACCAGGCCGTCCTTGCCGGGCATCTTCATATCCAGGATGACCACCTGAATGTTCGGATATTCCGCCAACTGGACCATGGCCTCGTCACCGTCGAAGGCTTGGAAAACGGTCATGTTGCGCTTTTCGAGCCGCTTGGCCATGGTTTCGACGAACCCTCGCTCGTCGTCCACGATCAAAACAGTGGCATCAGTCATGTTGAATCTCCTGTCGCGTTTCAGGTTGCCTGGTGGACGCGGGCAGCGGCAAACGGATGGTGAACCGCGTGCCCTTGCCCATTGCGCTTTCCACGTCTATCTCTCCACCCATCTGGTGGATAATGCCGAAACATATGGATAATCCGAGTCCGCTCCCCTTGCCCACAGGCTTGGTGGTGAAGAACGGATCGAAAATGCGGCCCAGATTCGCGGCCGGAATGCCGGGGCCAGTGTCCTCCACGGCAATGACCGCCTGGCCGTCCTGCACGCCGCAACGGAGGGACAGCTTGCCGCCGTCTGGCTCCATGGCCTGGATCGCGTTGTTGACCAGATTGAGCAGGACCTGTTGCAGTTCGGTGGCCGATGCGGAAATGCACGGCATGGACTCGTCCAGATCGAGGTTGAAGTCCACTTGGGCGAACCGGGCCTGCTGCATGGAGATGTCCACCACTTCGCGGATGAAATCGGGTACGGCCATCTCGGTCACCCGGGAATCGGACTGCCTAGCAAAGGAAAGGAGCTTGTGGGTGATATCCTTGCACCGTCGCCCCTGGTTGCCCACCTGGGTCAACGCCCGCCGAATCTCGCCATAGGAAGGCAGGTCCTTGCCTTCGTCCTCCATGAGGTCGCCGACCCAGCCCGCCTCCTCGATCATGATGGCTACCGGATTATTGATCTCGTGCGCGATGCCGGCGGCCAGCTCGCCGATGGCCGCCAGCTTGCCGGTCTCGACGATCTGCTTGCTCATGAGCTCGGACTCCTGATCGATGGCCTGGAAACGAAGCACGAGCTTGCGCGAGATGATCAGGGCCATGGCCACGATGGCCAGGCCACCGATGAGAAAGATGCCCAGGGTCACAAGTTCGGTGCGGGTCATGGCCGAGAAGGCGTCGGAGGTCTTCTGCTGATAGACCAGCTTCCAATCCCCGCCCTTGAGGGGCGCGGTCACCGTGACGTACGTATCGCCCCCGCGGTCCACGGATTCAAAGATGGATACCCCGGCCAAGGAGCTGATGTCGCCAACCTGACGGCGCGGGGTCAATTCCAGATCCTGGTTGCGCTCGTCCTTGGGCCGGGTCTGGTACACGCCCCGCCCGTTCAGGATGTAGGCGAAGCCGGTCTCGCCGATGCGGATGTTCTGGACCAGGTAGCTGAAGGACAGGAAGTCGATGGTCGCCCTGAGAGTCCAGCGCGCCTCGCCCCGTCCCTGGCTGATGGAGATGATGAAGTGGGGGGACTGGCGCAACCCCTCGAACACATCGCTGATGATGGCGTCGCGTTCCTTGGAGTTGCGAAACCAGTCCGCCCCGGAGTAGTCCGCTCCCAAAAGGTTAAACGGACCGGCATAGGCCACCTGGCGGCCTTGGCTGTCAACCACGCCCAGGTCAACGAAGATGCGGCCGTACTGCTGCTGCATCCCGCGCAGGGCCTTTTCCAGGTGGTTCGAGGTGGTCAGGTATTCGAAAGAGGAGGTCCGGGCGATGTATTGGACCTCGGTGAGCTTGTCTTGCAGGAAAGTGTTGATGTCGGCCGCGTGCTTGTCCACGACCTCGCCCAGATGGGCGAAAACCTTTTCGGTATATATTGAGCGGAACTGATGGAAGATGAGTCCGCCCACTAAGATGAGCGGGGCGAAAGATACCGTGATGACCGTCAGCGACAGATTGCGCGACAGGTTGTCGTATGATGACTTCCGCTCGGGATGCATGGCCCCACTCTCGGTTGCGGTCTCGGCCGTCCCGGCCGTATACCCTTCACCTCTACCTGATCACCATGAGCAAGCCGTGTGCCATAACCGCCTTCGCCCCAATGGGACAGTGATGACGACGATTAATCACAATATACTAGAATTACTAACCTTGTTTAAAGACATTTCCCCGCAACCGTCTCATTCTCGACGACCGGGAGGCGGGCGCGACATCCCGATGCCTACGCTTTTGGGGTAAAATCGGTACTTTTTGCCCCGGCGGAACAAAAAGTACCGCACCCATCAATACACCCCGGATCCCCGTATGAAAGGGCACACATCCAATCCATAGCATGACATGGGTAAAAACGCCCCACTTTTCCATTCATTCCTTTGAATAGGTTTGGCATTTTTTTTCACCCCGGTAGGCCCGCTCGCCGGTTCCTTCCGAACCACAATGCCATAACAAATTGTAATAACAGAGTATTAGCAACATTCAACAAGTGGAGAAAAAAGTATCATGACCTGTTGCATTTCCCACCGTCAGCATGTTCATTGAAGAGAAACCTCACAGGAGAGACCACGTCATGCCCGATTCCATCCGCATATTACTCGTTGACGACGAACCCGCCTTCGTCTCGGTCCTGTCCCGCCGACTCGGCCATATGGGGGCGCGGGTGCATACGGCCGAGGGCGGGGTCGAGGCCTGGGCCGTGCTGGAATCCGGCCCCGTGGACGTGGTTCTGCTGGACATGAACATGCCCGACCTGAACGGAATCGAGACCCTCAAGATCATCCGCAAGAATTTTCCGGCCACTGAGGTCATCGTGCTCACGGGCGAAGGCGACATGGCCCGGCACATGCAATCCCTGGATGCCGGCGCCTTCGACTTTCTCCTCAAGCCCGTCCCCCTGGAACGGCTTTGGAAACGCATTCTGGACGCCGCCGGACGATAATTCCCGCGCTCCGATCGGCCCGGACGGCAGAAGAACTTCCCGCCATGCAAAACGTGGTGCCGAAAGAGTTGGTTATGGTTGCATTGCCGCCCGACTCCGGGCAATCTGATAAGGGTGCCTCCTTTGGAGACCGTCCCTCAAACCAGCCCATCAGGAGTAAATGTGACGCAGAGAATACAGGCAGGCAATCTGTCGATACACGAGGATCTCGCCCGGGCCGTGCGAACCATCGCCAACGGCACAGGATTGACCGAAGCCGCCTTTTGGGCCGGAGCCGAAGCCGTGTTCCGGAGCTTCACCCCGCGCAACCGGGAGCTGTTGGCCGAACGCGACCGCATCCAGGCCGCCATGGACGAATGGCACGGGGCGCACCCCGGCCAGCCCGGGGACAAGCAAACCTATCACGCCTTCCTGCGCGAGATCGGCTATCTTGTGCCCGAAGGCGGGGATTTCACCATCTCCACGGAGAACGTAGACCCCGAGATCGCCACCATAGCCGGGCCGCAATTGGTGGTCCCGGCGACCAACGCCCGCTTCGCCCTGAACGCGGCCAACGCCCGCTGGGGCAGCCTGTACGACGCGCTCTACGGCTCGGATGTCATTGAGCGGGACGAGATTCCGGCCAAGGGATACGACCCCAAACGAGGACAGCAGGTCATGGCCTGGGCGGCCGCCCATCTGGACGTCGCCGTCCCCCTGGCCGACGGAGCGCACCGCGACGCGGCCGGATTCAACGTGGTTGATGGCCCGTCGGGCAAGGAAATCTCCGTCTCCCTGCTCAACGGCAAGGGTACATCCCTGCGCGACCCGTCCCAATTCGCGGGCTTCATCGAGCGGGACGGCGAACTCAAGGCCCTGCTCTTCGTCAAAAACGGCCTGCACATCGAAATGCAGTTCGACCCCGAGCACCCGGTGGGCCGCGACCACCCGGCGGGCGTCAAGGATGTGGTCCTGGAGTCGGCCATATCCACCATCCTCGACTGCGAAGACTCCGTCGCCGTGGTGGACGGCGAAGACAAGGCCCTGACCTACCTGAACCTATTCGGCCTGATCAGGGGCGACCTCGAAGCCAGTTTCGACAAAGGCGGCAGGATCGTGACTCGCACCCTGAACGACGACCGGACCTACACCGCGCCCGACGGAGGGACCGTGACCCTGCCCGGCCGGAGCATGCTGCTGGCCCGCACCGTGGGCCACCTGATGACCACGGACGCAGTCCTGCTGGATGGCGAGGAGGTGCCGGAAGGCATCCTCGATACGCTGGCCACCGGGCTGATCTTCCTGCACGACCTCCACAGCGACGGCCGCTGGCGAAACAGCCGGACGGGCAGCGTATACATCGTCAAGCCCAAGATGCACGGTCCCGACGAGGTCGCCTTCACCCGCGACTTGTTCTCGGCCGTGGAAACGGCCCTGGGCATGCCCCCGTTGAGCCTCAAGGTGGGCATCATGGACGAGGAGCGTCGGACCACACTGAATCTCAAGGAATGCATCCGGGCGGCAAAAGACCGGGTCATCTTCATCAACACAGGCTTTCTGGACCGCACGGGCGACGAGATCCACACGGCCATGGAGGCCGGTCCCGTGGTCCGTAAGGAGGCCATCAAGGCCGAGCCGTGGATCGAGGCCTACGAGGACTGGAACGTGGACATCGGCCTGGCCTGCGGGTTTTCCGGCAAGGCCCAGATAGGCAAGGGCATGTGGGCCAAGCCGGACATGATGCGCGAGATGGTCGAGACCAAGGGCGCGCACCCCAAGGCCGGGGCCAACTGCGCTTGGGTGCCCTCTCCCACGGCGGCCACCCTGCACGCCCTGCATTACCATCAGACGGACGTCTTCGCACGCCAGCGCGAGCTGGCCGGGAAGATGCGCGCCTCCCTCGACGCCCTGACCACCCTGCCGCTCATGCGCGGCGAACGCCCGACCGCCGAGGACATCGCCCTTGAGCTGAGCAACAATTGCCAGTCCATCCTCGGCTACGTGGTCCGCTGGGTGGACCAGGGCGTAGGCTGCTCCAAGGTGCCGGACATCAACGGCGTGGGCCTCATGGAGGACCGGGCCACCCTGCGCATCTCCAGCCAGCACCTGGCCAACTGGCTGCGTCATTCCATCTGCACCGGGGAGGAGGTCATGAACACCCTCAAGGCCATGGCCGAGGTGGTGGACCGCCAGAACCAGGGGGATCCGGACTACCGTCCCATGGCCCCGGACTTCGACAAGAGTTTCGCCTTCCAGGCGGCCCGCGACCTGATCTTCAAAGGCGCGCGCCAGCCCAACGGCTATACCGAACCGATCCTGCACGCCCGGCGCCGCCAAGTAAAAGCCGCCGATAAACCCGCCACCGTGGAGAAATAAACATGGCGTCCATCACCACATCCATCTTCGAACTGCTCAAGATCGGCCCCGGCCCGTCCAGCTCGCACACCATCGGCCCCATGCGGGCCGGTTTCGATTTCATGCGTTTGATCCGGGAACTGCCCGAAGCGGACCGCCAAAGCGCCGACGACCTCGAAATCCGGCTGTTCGGCTCCCTGTCCGCCACGGGCGAGGGACATGGCACCCCCCGGGCGATCATGTCCGGGCTGCTCGGCTCCCAGCCCGACACCTGCGGGGCCGACACCCTGGAACAGTTCATGGACAAGGACAAATCCTTCGACCTGGACCTGGGAGGCAAGACCCTGGCCTTTGCGCCCGGCCGGATCATCATGGACGCGGTGCAACACGACTACGCCCATCCCAACACCATGATCTTCCGGCTCAAGGTCGGGGACCGCATCCTGCTGGAACGCATCTACTACTCCGTGGGCGGCGGGTTCCTGCGCTGGGACGGCTGGGAAGAGCCCGAACGGGGCGCGCCGCTCCACCCCTACTCGACCATGGCCGAGTTGAAGAAGCACCTGCGGGACAAATCCATGCGGCTGCACGAACTCATCCTGGCCAACGAAACGGCCATCACCGGAGCCACCGAGGAAGAGATCAATCTGGGACTCGACCACATCATCGCGGTCATGGAGCAGGCCGTGGAAAACGGCATCCGGACATCGGGCGTGCTGCCCGGACCCATCGGCCTCCAACGCAAGGCCGCGGCCATGTACGACCGCGCCCGCCAGGAGTATTTCCAGGGACCGGGCTTCATCAAGGCGCTCAACGCATACGCCCTGGCCGCCTCCGAAGAGAACGCGGCCGGGCACTGCGTGGTCACGGCCCCCACCTGCGGGGCCGCCGGGGTCATACCGGCCATCATCTTCATGCTCAAGCGGCATACCGGGGCCTTGCAGACCGAGGTGCGCGAGGGACTGCTGGCCGCCTGCGCCATTGGTTTCCTGTGCAAGCACAACGCTTCCATCTCCGGGGCCGAAGTCGGCTGCCAGGGCGAAGTGGGTGTGGCCTCGACCATGGCCGCGGCCATGATCGCCTATGCCCGGGGCTACCGCTTCCAGGTCACGGAAAATGCCGCCGAAATCGCTCTGGAACACCATCTGGGACTGACCTGCGATCCGGTGGGCGGCTTTGTTCAGATCCCATGCATCGAGCGCAACGCCATGGGCGCGGTCAAAGCGTTCAACGCCTATCTCATCGCCTCCACCCTGGACGAAAGCTACCAGAAGGTGGATCTGGACAAGGCCATCCGGGCCATGGCCCAGACCGGCCGGGACATGTCCAACAAATATAAGGAGACCTCCGAGGCCGGGCTGGCCCTAAGCTTCACGGAGTGTTGACGATCCGCCGGACGCCCGTCCGGTCCGGCCCCTCTTGTCCGCCCCCGGCCGCCCCCTGAACACGCTTCAGCGGCATAGGCCGGGGGCAGAATTCTCTTGCTTTACAATCGGTTCACTGATAAAAAATCCTCTTGGCTTTTGCCCTTTTTCTTCTTGGGAGTTCACAGTGATTTCTTTCAGAGGCGTCAACAAATGGTATGGGGACTTCCAGGTCCTCAAGAATATCAACCTCAATGTGACCAAAGGGGAAGTGGTCGTGGTTTGCGGGCCCTCCGGATCCGGCAAATCCACCATGATCCGCTGCATCAACCGCCTTGAGCCCATTCAGGAAGGGGACATTCTGGTGGACGGCATGAACGTCTCCGACGCGCGCACCAACATGACTTTGCTGCGCGCCGAAGTCGGCTTCGTCTTCCAGCAGTTCAACCTCTACCCGCACATGACGGTCATGGAAAACATCACCCTGGCCCCCACGCTGGTGCGCGGCATGAGCCGGGGCGACGCCACGGCCATCGGCATGGACCTGCTCAAGAAGGTCGGCATCCCGGACAAGGCCGGGGCCTACCCCTCTCAACTCTCCGGCGGTCAGCAGCAACGCGTGGCCATCGCACGGGGATTGGCCATGCAACCCAAAATCATGCTCTTCGACGAACCCACCTCAGCCCTGGACCCCGAGATGATCAACGAGGTCCTGGACGTCATGAAGTCCCTGGCCCGCGAGGGCATGACCATGGTCTGCGTCACGCACGAAATGGGCTTCGCCCGCGAAGTGGCGGACCGGGTCATCTTCATGGACGACGGCTACCTCATAGAAGAGAACACGCCCGAGGAATTCTTCCACAATCCACAATCCGATAGAACAAAGGACTTCCTCAGCAAGATACTCAGCCACTGACGGATTTTCGCCCTTGCCGGACACGGTGTCCGACAAGGGCTTTTCATACGGACTCAATAACCAGGAGAGGTAAATGAGAGTTCTCAAAGTCACCGCTATGGCCGCGCTGCTGGTCTTGGCCGCTTCCGTCGCGTTCGCCGGGCCCACCTACGATCAGGTCATGTCCACCAAGACCATCAAGGTCGGCCTGTCCAACCAGGGTATTCCCTTCGGCTTCATCGACGACAAGAACGAGTGGGTCGGCTTCGATGTCGATATGGCCACCGAGATCGCCAAGCGCCTCGGCTGCAAGCTCGAAAAGGTCGTGGTCAACAACAACACCCGCATTTCCTTCGTCCAGACCAATCCGCCCAAGGTGGACATGGTCCTGTCCAACATGACCCACAAACGCGTGCGCGACGAGAAGATCGACTTCTCCATCACCTACTTCTTCGACGGCCAGAAGTTCCTGGCCAAGAAAGGCACGGTCAAGGACGTCGCGGACCTGGCCAACATGAAGGTCGGCTCCATGCAGGGCACCACCTCCATCGTCAACGCCACCGCCTACCTGAAGTCTCTGGGCAACCAGAATCCTTCCGTCACCGGCTATGACGGCGAGGTCGCCATGTTCGAGGCCCTGCGTTCCGGCCGCGTGCAGGCCATCACCACCGACTCCACCATCCTGCTCGGCTACGCAGCCAAGGTGCCCGGTCAGTTCGAACTGGTCGGCGACTTCATCTCCGACGAGCCCTACGGCATCGGCCTGCCCCAGGACGATTCCGCCTGGCGCGACATCATCAACTTCACCATCCAGGACATCTGGAAGGACGGCACCTACAAGAAGATCTACAACAAGTGGTTCGGCCCGGATTCCCAGTATCCGTTCCCGCTGACCTCCAAGATCGAGATGTGGCCCTAAGCGCAACGCCTAAGCCGATAATACAGGTCCCGGAGCACCTTGCTCCGGGACCTCTGCCTTAAAAAGAGCACGATGATAAAACGGTACTTCGAAAAAATCTGGGTCCAAAACCTGACCCTCCTCGCCCTGACCGGCCTGGTTATCTACTATTTCGCCTTCATCTTTGAATTCAAATATGATTTCGACTGGGCCGTCTTCTTCGTAGAAGGCCAATACGGCCACATGGGCCACTTGATGCTCAACGGCATCAACACCACCCTGACCATCACCGTTTATTCGGCGGCCATCGCCCTGGTCATGGGCACGGTCTTCGGCCTGGCCCGACTGTCCTCCTTCAAACCGGTCTATTGGTTCGCCACGTGCTATGTCGAACTTTTCCGCAATACGCCGCTGCTCATCCAGCTTTTTTTCTGGAACTTCGCCCTGCCCTACGCCTTTCCCGAGGAAATACGCTTCAAGCTCTTCGACATGAACTTCGAGTTCTGGTGCGCCACCGTGGGCTGCGGCATCTTCACCGGCGCGTTCATGGCCGAGATCATCCGCGCGGGCATCCAGTCCATTCCCAAGGGACTGCTCGAAGCCGCCTATTCCTCCGGGCTGACTTTTCCCCAGACCCTGCGCAAGATCATCCTGCCGCTGGCCTTCCGCGAGATCATCCCGCCCCTGGGCAGCGAATTTCTCAACAACATGAAGAACACCTCCCTGGCCATGACCATCGGCGTATCCGAACTGTGCTGGTCCATGACCGAGGTGTACTCCCTGACCTACCGGACCTTCGAGGCGTTCTCCGTGGCTACCCTGGTCTACCTGGGCCTGTCCCTGGCCATCGCGGGCATCCTCTACATCGTCAACGAACGCCTCAAGATCATGCCCCGCGACAGGATCACCCCCCTGCGCCGGGTGGCGGACGCCCTTTTCTGGCCCTTTGATTTTCTCGGCCGTAAACTGGAATACGTGTTCTGGTATTTCCGCAAAAGCCCGGACCAACGCACGGTCTCGCCCGTGAGACGCGCCCTGAGCCAGTTCTGCAAGCAGCTCGTCCTGGGCCTCAAGATCCTCTTCGTGGCCATCCTGATCTACGTCCTCTACAAGACCGCCATGGCGGTGATCCACTTCAACTGGGAAATCATCCGGGCCAACCTCAAGACGTTGCTCATCTGGCGTTTCCCCGGCGGCGACGACACCGAATTCTGTTACGGCCTGGGTGGACTGGCGGGCTCCCTGCTCATGGCCGCCATCTCCATCACCGGCAGCTTTTTCATCGGGTTGGCAGTCGGCATGGGCCGCACCTCCCGCAACCGCGTCTTCCGCATCCCCTGTCTGCTGTACATCGAACTTATCCGGGGCGTGCCGCTCATCCTGGTCATCCTGTGGTTCTACCAAGCCATCCTCGAATTCGTCTTCAAGGTGGACGTCCAAGCGTTCTGGGCCGCGACCATCGCCATGACCTTCTTCTTCGGGGCCTACATCGCCGAGACCGTGCGCGGCGGTATCGAGAACATCCCGCCCGGCCAGGTGGAGGCGGCCAAGGCCTCGGGCCTGACCTACTTCCAAACCATGCGCAAGATCGTCCTGCCCCAGGCGCTCAAGCAGATGCTCCCGGCCCTGGTCGGCATGTTCATCGCCGCATTCAAGGACACCTCGCTGGCCTACATCATCGGCGTCATGGAGCTGACCCGCGCGGCCTATGCCATCAACAACCGGATCATGGTCTACCCCTTCGAGATCTACACCACCGTGGCTGTGCTCTACTTCGTCTTCAGCTACTTCATGAGCCTCTACGCCAAACATCTCGAACGAAAACTCAGCCCTGAAACCATACGTATCGAAATGTAGCCGGTCCATTGAGGACGCAAAAAAGGGAGGACGCCATAAGCGTCCTCCTTTTTTGCATCCCGGGCATCGGCCGTGCGCAACTTCTGCGCGCTTTGGCCGTGTGCCATTTTTGCTTCTCCATCATTTCAAGCAGTTGCGATTGGCACACGCCTTGCGATGGTTCAGGCAACCGCGAACGCAAACCATTGGAGGCATCATGCGACGCATCCTGATCACTCTGTTGGCCCTGTGCGCCCTCGGGACGGCCGCAACGGCCCTGGCCGGATCCCCGCCGGACGCCCTCCGGCTCGAACCGCCCAAGGGCATGGAAGCCGCCAAGTCCCCGGTGGACTTTCCGCATGGCCGACACACTGGCGCAGTCGCCGACTGTACGGCCTGCCATCACACCTGGGACGGCAAGGCCGAAATCAAGGCGTGCGGCTCGGCGGGTTGTCACGATCAGCCAGGCAAGAAGGGGGAAACCGCCTACTACACCGCCTTCCACGCCAAGGACACGAACCGCAGCTGCCTGGGCTGCCACAAGACCGCCAAGAAGGACGGCAAGCCCGCCCCGGTGTCCTGCAAGCAGTGTCACAAGTAATCCTCCACGCCACATCCTCCCTCGCTTCCACAAAATGAAAAGGCCCGCTCTCAGGCGGGCCTTTTTCAGTCATGCGGGGAGACGGCGCACGGTCAGGAGACGCGAATGGCCTCTTTGACCGCCTTGAGTTTCTTGACCTCGGCCAGTGCCGAATAGAGCTGGTCCAGGTCTTTGACCTCCACGGTGAAGTTGAGCAGCGTGGTCCCGTCCACCTTGGATTCGAAGTTGCCGGAATCGATATTCACGTCCATGTCCGCGAGCATGGCGCAGATGCGGCCGAGCATGCCCGGCTTGTTCAGGCACTTGATCTTGATCTTGGTCGGATACGGCTTCTCCTCCACGCCCTCCCAACTGACCTGGATGAGGCGTTCGTCCTCGAAATGCCCCACGTTGGGACAGTCGATGCGGTGCACGGTCACGCCCCGGCCCCGGGTGATGTAGCCAATGATCGGCTCGCCGGGCAGGGGATTGCAGCAACTGGCGAAACGCACCAGCACATTGTCCACGCCGGATATCTGCAATCCGTCGGCCTTGGGCTTCTTGCCGATCTCCACGCCCGAGGCGACGGTGGGCTGCTGTTCCTCTTCGGCCTCCGAAGCGGTCGGCTTCTCCCGAAGCCTGCGTTCGTCCAGGGTCTCGCCGTGCAGGACCGCGTACAGCCTTTTTATGACCTTGCGCGGGGTGAAGCGGGAAAAACCTATCTGGGTCAAAAGTTCGTCCACGCTACCGCAGTTGAACTCCCCGGCCAGCTTGATGAATTCGCCGTCCTTGATGGCCTTCTGCACGTTGATGCCCACCCGGCGGCCTTCCTTTTCGAGCATCTCCTTGGCCAGGCTGATGGCCCGCTCCTTCTCCACGGTGCGGGTGTAGTGCTTGATTCGGGTCCGCGCCTTGGCGGTATTGACGAACTTGAGCCAGTCCCGGCTGGGCACGCGGTTCTTGTCGGTGATGATCTCCACCGAATCACCGTTCTGCAGCCGGTACTGCAACGGCACGATACGGCCGTTGACCTTGGCCCCGGCGCACTTGTCGCCCACTTCGGAGTGGATGGAATAGGCGAAATCCACAGGCGTGGCCCCGTCGGGCAACTCCTTGATATCGCCGTTGGGGGTGAACACGTAGACCTCGTCCTGGAACATCTCGAGCCGGAGCGAAGACATGAATTCACGCGGGTCGGAAAGCTCACGCTGCCAATCCATGATCTGCTTGAGCCAGGTGTATCGCTCGGCGTCGCGCTTGCCCGCGGTCCTGCCCCGCTTGGTCCCCTTGCCCACTTCCTTGTACTGCCAGTGGGCGGCCACACCGTTCTCGGCGATCCTGTGCATCTCCTCGGTGCGGATCTGGATCTCGATGCGTTCCCCTTCCGGTCCCATGACCGTGGTGTGCAGCGACTGGTACATGTTCGCCTTGGGGATGGAGATATAGTCCTTGAACCGCCCGGGCACGGGCCGCCAGGCTGCGTGGATCAGGCCGAGCACGGCGTAGCAGTCCTTGAGCGAACCGACGATGACCCGGAAGGCGATAAGGTCGTAAATTTCGTCGAAAGTCAGTCCCTGCTGTTCCATCTTGACCTGGATGGAGTGCAGATGCTTGGTCCGGCCGAACACCCTGCCCTTGATCTTGTTCTTCTTGAGCATGTCGTTGATCAGGCCGATGACCTTGTCGATGTACGGCTCACCCGCGGCGCGGTGCTCGTGTACGGCCTCGGAGAGTTGGGCATAGACGTCGGGGCGCAGGTAGCGCAGACAGAGGTCTTCGAGTTCGGTCTTGATCCGGTGCAGGCCCAGCCGGTTGGCCAGGGGCGCGTAGATGTCCTGGGTCTCCTGGGCGATGAGCCGCTGCTTGACCGGCTTCATGTACTCCAGCGTGCGCATGTTGTGCAGACGGTCGGCCAGCTTGACCATGAGCACGCGGATGTCTTCGGCCATGGCCAGGATGAGCTTGCGGATGTTCTCGGCCTGCTGCACGGCCTTGGATTCGAAATCCATGCGGCTGATCTTGGTCACGCCGTCCACGATGTCGGCCACGTCCGAACCGAAAAGCTCCTCGATCTCGTCCACGGTGGTGTCCGTGTCCTCCACGGTGTCGTGCAGCAACCCGGCGGCCACAGTGGCCTCGTCCAACTGCATGTCGGCCAGGAGGTTGGCCACGTTCATGGGATGGGAAATATACGGCTCGCCCGAGCGCCGGACCACACCGTCATGCGCCTGGGCGGAAAAGACGTAGGCCCGCTGGATCAGGTCCAGGTCCGGGTCCTTGATGTATGAGGCCACTTTGTCAGTGATGTCGTTGATGCGAATCATATATGTCCGTCCGTCTTACGGCTGGTGTTGTAGCCGGCGTGGTATCCACCACTTTTCGGAATTGTAGGATATTCCCGCCGGGGCGGCTTTGATATTTTGTATCCGGGCCTGAACGATGGGCAGGGCCATGGGAACGTAGAGAAAACAATAGGGCACTTGGTCGTGCAGGATTTCCTGCACTCTGTCATAGAGGGGCTTGCGCTCATCCTGCCGGACCATGTGGCGTCCCCGTTCAAGCAGTTCATCCAACTCCGGGTTGATGTAGCGGGTGAAATTCAGTCCGCCGTCCACGGCCTGGGATGAATGCCACACATTATAAATGTCGGGGTCCTGCAAGATGTTCCATCCAAGGATAATAGCGTCGAAACGCCCAGTGTCAACGAACTCCTTGAGGAACGCGGCCCACTCCACCGTGCGCAGGGACACCTGGATGCCCACGTCCTTGAGCCGCTGTTGCAGGATGACCCCGGTCTTGATGCGCTGCGAATTGCCCTGGTTGGTGATGATCGAGATGGCGAACCGTTTGCCGTCCTTGTCCAGCCAGCCGTCGCCGTCGGAATCGGCCCAGCCCGCCTCGGCCAGCAGTTCACGGGCCTTGGCCGGGTCATAAGGACGCGGCTTGACGTTCACATCGTACTGCCAGGTGCCCGGTTTGTACGGCCCATTGGCCGCCTCGCCCAGGCCGTAGAGCACGCCCTTGACCAGTTCCCGCCGGTCGATGGCGTAGTCGATGGCCCGCCGCACGCGCACGTCCTTGAAGAACGGATGCCGGAAATTGAAACCGAGAAAGCCGTAGCCCGAGGCCAGGAAATTGAACTTGTGAAAACTGCCGTCCCATCCCGGGCCGGAGGTCTGGTAGAGGTATTGCAGGGGGTCGAGGCCCATCATATCGAGATTCCCGGCCTTGAGTTCCAGGAATTGGGTACCCATATCCGGAATGATCCGGTAGATGATGCGGTCGATGTACGGCTTGCCTTCGAAAAAATTCGGGTTGGCCTCAAGGACCAGCTCGCTGCCCGCGGTCCATTTCTTGAGCATGTACGGCCCGGCCCCGAGAGGCTGGCGGCTGTATTTGGTGTTCAGGAGGTCCTCGCCCTCAAGAGCGTGTTTGGGCAGGATGTTTGTGGCCCAGGAAACCAGCGCCTTGGCAAAGGGCTGATCGTAGGTCACCTCGAAGGAGAATTTCCCGGTCTTGCGGAACTCCTTGACCAACTTGAAATTTCCCGCATAGGCCGTGGGCGTCTTGGGGTCAATGGTCAACCGGTAGGTGAACTCCACATCATCGGCCGTGAGCTGCACTCCGTCGGTCCAATAGATGTCCTCGCGCAGCTTGAAGCGGAGCCGCTTGCCGCCGTCGAGCACTTCGTAGGACTCGGCCGCGTAGGGCACCAGATTGATGTTCTTGTCGTACTTGAGCAGCCCCACGTATATCTGGCCCGCGATTTCATGGGAGGACGAATCCGTGGCCAGAAGGGGAATCAGGTTGCTCGGCTCGCCGATGGTCGGCTGAACCAGGGTGCCCCCCGATTCAGGCTCGGCCGGGACGTCCGCGGAGTCCACCGGAGGCACGGGCGTGGCGGCTCCCCCCCCATCGGAACAGGCGGTCAGGAGCAGGACGCAAAGCAGGGAGGCGATCAGGTTCTTGAGTCTCATTTTCCCTTGCAAAAACAATTTGGTTGGCCCATATAATTATGCGAGCATGGCTGACGTTCCCAGTATGGACCAACGGGTGCGAAAAGCCAAGGGGGCACATAGGGCTGGGGGGAAACAAATCCAGCTTGCCCATTGCTTGAGTTCTATGTAAGAAGTTCTGTTCGAATTTGTTGACCCGATTGATTTTACGAGACCTTAAATGAGCAGCGGTGAAGAACAGATAGTCAAATCCATACTCCAGGATTTTATCGGGGACAGCGTTCCCGATTACATCCTGGAGAGCGCCCATGGCATCGTGGCGGAGAATGGCGTCGCCAAACTGGACCTCAAAAAGCGGGAACAGTATTGGGACATCGACGGCCAGGTGCAGGGAGACGATTTCCAGAATTATACTTCGGAAATCGGTTTGAACCTATCCGACAAGACCATCAACTACTATTGCAATTGCCCGGATTCCTTCTCCGGGGTCTGCCGTCACGTGGCCGCCACGGCCGTCAAGCTGCTCAAATCCCTGGACACCGAATCCGGCGGCGAGATGCCCACGCCGCGCACGGACTGGCGCCAAACCTTCCGCCCCTTCTTCGCCACCGAGCTGGAACCCGAGGCGGGTCGTCATTACCTCATTTACCGCATCTACCCGGAGCTCGGCCGCCTGCAGGTTGCCTTCTTCCGCGCTCGCCAGAACAAGTCCGGCATCTCCCAGGTCCAGAACGAGGTCACTCTGGCCCAGATCGTGGAGAACAAGGACTGGTGCGACACATCCCCGGCCCTGCCCGGCGTGGCCGAACAGATCGGCCATTACCTCGACTACTGGGGCCACAAGGTGGAGATCCCGGCCGGTCTGCACTCCTGGTTTTTCCGCGCGGTCAAGAACGAGTACTATCTGTACCTGCGCGAGACCGACCAGCCCGTGACCATCGAATCCAAAACCATGCAGCTCAAGCTCTCCCCGGCCTTGTCCGAGGACGGCCTGACCTTCGACATCCTGCTCGCCCGGGAAGACAAGATGCCCTTCCCCATCACCGACGAGGAGGAGATATATTTCTACGGCCGGCTGCCGCTGTGGGTCTACTACAAGAATTCGTTCTACCCGGTGCAGACCGGGCTGGACCCCAAGCTGGTCCAGGGCATGGTCGAGCAGAAGCCCATCGTGCCCCATGCCGACGTATCCGAGTTCCTGGACCGCGTCTGGACCCAAATCCCGGTCAGCGATCTCTGGGGCCAGGAGGACTTCCTGGAGCGGGTCGGGCCCATCTTCCAGGACGCCGACTACAATCCCAAGCTTTTCCTGGACGAGGAAGGCTCCCTGCTCGTGCTCAAGATCCAGAACATCTATTCCAACGAGCACGGCGAATTCATCATGCCCGGCCCCAACCCGGACCTGCAGACCGGTTCCTACCACGACGGCGGCAAATCCTACCTGATCCGGCGCGCCCAGGACGAGGAGGCCCGGCTCCTGGCCGAGTTGCAGGACATGAATTTCCAGCCCCGGAACAACCACATCTGGTTCATGGAACAGGAGGAAGCCATCAACTTCCTGCTGGATCATTATCCGCAGTTGGTCGAGGCTTACCGGGTCTACGGCGAGCAGAACCTGACCCGTTACAAGGTGCGCACCACGCAGCCCCAGGTGGTGGCCGAGGTGGAGAGTGACGAGGAGGACAAGTGGTTCAACCTCGAACTGTCCGTGCAGTACGACGACCAGAGGGTGCCCATCGACGTCATCTGGGAGGCGTGGACCAAGGGCAAGCGATACGTCCAGCTCAAGGACGGCTCCTACACCAGCCTGCCCGAGGCTTGGCTGAGCAAACTCGGCCATAAACTCAAGGCTCTGGGCTTTGATCCGGAAAAGGCCCCCAAGCAGCAGTTCAACCAGTTCGAGGCCCCGGTGCTCGAAAAGATACTGGAGGACCTGCCCCAGGCCCAGACCGATGAATTTTTCGTCAAGCTGCGTGAGAAGATCAACAATTTCGACCAGATCAGGGTCATAGCCCAACCCAAGGAATTGCAGGCCACCCTGCGTCCCTATCAGGTCCAGGGCTTGAGTTACCTCAACTTCCTGCGCGAATACGGCTTCGGCGGCATCCTGGCCGACGAGATGGGACTCGGCAAGACCATTCAGACCCTGTCATACATCCAGTCCCTGGTGGACAACGGCGTGACCGGGCCGAACCTGATCGTCGTGCCCACCTCGGTCCTGCCCAACTGGGAGCGCGAGGCCCAAAAGTTCGTCCCCAACCTCAAGCGGCTGACCATCTACGGAGCCAAACGCGAGGGGCTGTTCCAGCACATCAAGGATTCCCATCTGGTCATCACCACCTATGCCCTGCTGCGGCGCGACCTGGACGAACTGCTCAAGTACGAATATGCCAGCGTCATCCTGGACGAGGCCCAGAACATCAAGAATCCGAACACCATCACCGCCCGCTCGGTGCGCAAGCTCGACGCGGGTCTGCGCGTCTGCCTGTCGGGCACGCCCATCGAGAACAACCTGTTCGAGCTCTGGTCCCTGTTCGAATTTCTCATGCCCGGCTTCCTGGGGTCCCAGCACTCGTTCCAGCGCGGCATCGTCAAGCCCATCAAGGACGGCGACGAAGAAACGCTGGACTACCTGCGCACCCGGGTCAAACCGTTCATCCTGCGCCGGACCAAGGCCGAAGTGGCCAAGGACCTGCCGCCCAAGATCGAGACCACCCATTACTGCGATCTGGTGGACGAACAGCGCGAGCTCTACAACGCCCTGGCCAAGAAGCTCAAAGACCAGGTCCTCCGGGACGTGGACGAAAAGGGCATGGCCAAGAGCCAGATGTCCATCCTGGATGCCCTGCTCAAGCTCCGGCAAATCTGCTGCCATCCGCGTCTGCTCAAGCTCGACATGCCCGGCGTGTCCACCAATCTGCCGTCCGGCAAGTTCGACGCCTTCAAGGACTTGGTGGTGGACATCATCGAAGGCGGCCACAAGGTCCTGGTCTTCTCCCAGTTCGTGCAGATGCTTCACGTCATCCGCAACTGGCTGCAAATTCGGGAGATTCCGTTTGCCTACCTGGACGGCTCGTCCAAGGACCGCTTCGAGCAGGTGGACCGGTTCAACGATAATCCGGACATCCCCATCTTCCTCATCTCGCTCAAGGCGGGCGGCACCGGCCTGAACCTGACCAGCGCGGACTACGTCATTCACTACGATCCGTGGTGGAACCCCGCCGTGGAAAATCAGGCCACGGACCGCACCCACCGCATCGGCCAGAAGCGCCAAGTCTTCGCCTACAAGATGATCTGCCAGAATACCGTGGAAGAGCGCATCCTCAAGCTCCAGGAACAGAAAAAGGACGTGGCCGAGGCGATCATCCCCGGCCAGTCGGCCTTGAAGAGCCTGACCCGCGACGATCTCGAGATGCTTTTCGAAATTTGAGTTAAATAGGAATATTTCCTATTTACTTCCCTACCCGGCCCTGATAGTCATCAGCCGTGCCTGTTGACGGCGCACAACCGATGGACTTATCTGAGGGCATCATGAAGTATCCCATGCACTCCCTATACGACCTGGTCACCTTCACCTTCGATCCCCTGCACCATTTCTGGGAAAAGGACTCCACCCAGCGGGCCGTGGCCGGTTTTCTGGTAGTGGTCTTCATTCTCGCACTCATCGTCATCGAAATGAAGCGACAGGGCTGGATCACCGGGCAGCCCGCGGCGCTGATCCCAACCAGCCACTTCATGGCCATCAACCTGGCCTTCACCCTGGTCCTGGTCCTTGAGGTCATCGGCCTGATCTTCACCCTGCCTTGCTCCATCTCCAAATCCGTGGGCAAGCAATTCGAAATCCTGGCCCTCATCCTACTCCGGGACGCCTTCAAAACATTGGCGGACTTTCCGGAACCCATCACCATCACGGGTCACGAGACCGAGTTATGGATGCTTATCTCGGACGGCTGCGGGGCCGTGGTCATCTTCTGTCTGCTCGGCGTGTATTCCCTGCTGCGCAGGAACCTGGACGAGGGCCTCAAGAAGGGCACGCCGCTGTTCAAGTTTGTGGCCGCCAAAAAACTGGTCGCCCTGGTCATGCTGGCCATTTTCGTAGGCATGGGCATCCAGAACGGCCTGCATGTGCTGCACGGCGAGCATCCTTTCCACTTCTTCAAGAGTTTCTATACGGTATTAATCTTTAGCGACATCATGCTGGTGCTCATCGCCCAGCGTTTTCTGCCCGAATTCCGGGCAGTCTTCCGCAATTCCGGGTTCGCCCTGGCCACCCTGCTCATCCGGCTAGCCCTGACCGCGCCCCCCTTCTACAACGTGGCCATAGGCATCGGTTCGGCGGCCTTCGCCTGCGTGCTCACCCTGGTCTACAACACCTTCTATTCGACCAATTCGAGATTTCTTCAGAAACGAATGTAAGAACGGCCCGGACGGGCTTCAGAACAGCGCGCGCACCGAGCGAGCGTCCAGGTCGGCCGCTTCAAGGGCGAGCCCATGGTCCGTGCGCAGGACCGTGCACCGGGCGTTGCCGGGCTTGAAACGGAACAGGTCGTCCAGCGGATGGCCCGACACCCGGCAGAGCACCGCGCGGATCACGCCCGCATGGGTCGCCGCCAGCACAGGCTGCGGTCCCCGGGCCAACTCCGCAAACGCGCTCATGGCTCGGTCGGCCACGTCCGCAAAGCTCTCGCCGCCGGGCACCCGGAACTGGGCGAGCCGCCGCCCACGCGCCGCGTATTCCGACGGGAACCGCTCACGGATGGCGGCAAAGGACAGGCCGTCCCATGCCCCCATGTCGATCTCGTCCAATGCGGGCAGCACTTCCACATCCTGGCCCAGCCGTCCGGCAAGGGGGGCGATAGTGGCCAGAGCACGGCCCGCCGGGCTCGAACAAAGCCGCGCCCACGGGACACCGCCCAGGACATCCGCCAGATCGCGGGCCTGTTCCCGGCCCTCCGACGAAAGAGGCAGGTTCGTCCTTCCCACGCACCGCCCCTCGCCGCCCTCGGTCCGACCATGCCGTAAAAGCACGATCACGCTAGGGCCTCCCGGGCTATATGCTCGGCCGAGTCGGCCATCTCGCGGTCGAACCGGGCCATGATATTCCTGGCGCGATCAAGCCGCCCCAGAATGGCCTCCTCGGCCCCTTCCTCATTTTTATACTGGGCCACCTTTTCCAGATAACGCTCCTCCAGCGGGACCGGGCCGTGACAACGGACCAGCTTGTCGGCCAAAAAAACGACCTCCTTCTCGGTGATAGGCGCATCGTCGGACAGGGCCACGTCGAAATGGGCGGCCACGATGTCGGCGGCGTCGGGAAAGCCGTGAGCGCGCAGCAACTCGGCTCCGGCGGCCTCATGCCGCTTGGTCCCCTTGCCGATGTCGTGGACCAGAGCCGCACCCAGGACCAGGCCGGGGTCCAGCCGGACAGCATCCGGCCGCTCCGGCAGACGCGCGTTCAACCGTTCGCACAAGGCCACGGCCACCTTGGCCACAGCCCGGCAATGGTCCCGGATATGGTCCGAGACCCCCTGCAGCCGGAACAGCTCACCGCACTCGTCCGGCAGGGGGTACCCCACCCCCGCCACGGCCAGGGCCAGATCGTAGCCCTCGGGGTGGTCCAGGTCATGCGTGATCCCGAAATCGGCTACGTCCAGGTCGAGCGCCCTGTCCTCGAAAAGGTCCAGCACGGTCCGCAGCCCCCCGCTCCCGTTGTGGGCGGAAATGGCCGGAATGACTTCGGCCCCGATCAGGGGCGGATGGCCGCGCTCCCCGCCGAACCGGGGATAGAGCACGGACGGCCGCGTACGTTTAAATTCCTTCAAAAGACGGGCCACGGTCTCGGGCCGCACCAGGGGGATGTCCGCCGGAAGCATGAAAAACGCCTCCACGTCCGCACCCAGAGCACGCACCCCGGTCAAAACCGATGAATACATGCCGCGCTCGAAGGCCGGATTATACACGGCCGAAGCGCCGGCCTCCATGGCACACGCAGCCACATCGGCGGCGCGCTTGCCCGTTACGACCACAATCCGGTCCACGCCGCACGTCTTGAACAGGCGCACGCAACGCGACAGGACCGTGCCGCCCATAAGTGGCAGCAGCGGCTTGAACCGCCCCATGCGCGAGGACCGCCCGGCTGCGGGAATGACCGCCGCAACACCACCCATTACGCTTTCCCCGCGCGGACCTGGATGAGTTCGCCCACAATGCTGACCGCGATCTCCTCCGGGGTCTGACCGCCAAGGGGCAGGCCGATGGGACTGTGGCAACGGTCGATGTCCGCCTGGGTAAAGCCGCCGGACAGCAGGGAGTCGTAAATCTTGTTTCGCTTGGTGGAACTGCCGATCATGCCCACATAGTGCGCCCGGGTGCGCAGGGCCTCGGCCAGGACGTTGCGGTCGTGCAGATGGCCGCGCGTGACAATGACCACGAAAGCCTCGGGGTCATCCCGGAAGGAATCGCAGCACCCTTCGAAAGAATCCAGGACCACCACTTCGTCCGCTTCGGGAAACCGTTCGCGGTTGGCGTATTCGGAGCGGTCGTCCAGGACCACGGTACGGAAGCCGACCATGGCCGCCACCCGGGCGGTGAACCGGGACACATGCCCTGCCCCGAAGATATACAGCGGCGCGGGCGGAATGAACGGCTCGTCCAGGAGCATGGGATCGGCATCGCGCGAGAAGACCGGCACATCACGCCCCGGCCTGCCGGGAATCAGAGCATGCCCGACGATGCGAGGGGACTCGCCGCCCGCGATGCGCGTTTCGAGGGTCGAAGCCACGCCCGTGCGCAGCCTGTCGTCGAGTTCGGCGTAGGCAAGGGCGCCATCTCCGCCGGGCGCAACCATCTCAAGGAGCATGGACAGGCCGCCGCCGCAGATCATGTCGGAATCGGCGGCAAGCTCCTGGGTCATATCCACGAACATCAGTCTCGCTTCGCCGTCCGCCGCCCCGTTGGACAACATTTCCCCGGCGGCCCGGCAGGCGCGGGCCTCGGCCAGGCCGCCGCCCACGGTGCCGAAAATGGACCCGTCTGGCCGCACGGCCATCTTCGCGCCCGAGGACCGGGGCGTGGACCCGGAACTCTCCACTACCGTGACCAGAACAAAGGGTTCTTCCGCTCGCACCAGTCCCGCCACGTCACGCACAAACGCTTTCATCATGCAACTCCTATCTCTATGCGCCGCTTACCCAGTCCCGGAACAGCCGGTCCGGCGCCATGCTTGTTTTCGATATCCACATTCAGGCTCCCGTCCGCAAGCCCACCGGCCACGGCAGGCAGCCGCTTCAGGGCCTCCAGGATCGCGTCGGCCCGACCATCGCCGCAGACCGTGAGATGCAAAGTGTACCCCTTGAGCCGGGCCACGAAATCCGCCACGCCCGGCACGGCATACAACGCCTCGTTCAATTCCCGCAAAGTCAGAATTCCGGACGAAAGCGGCACGCCGTCGCGCCTGCGCCGAACCAGCGGATCCAACCGACGAAGCGGGCTGCCGCAGTCGCACCGCCCGGGCAGGATACGGCCCACGTCCCCGGTGTGGTAGCGAATGATCGGCATGCCTCTCTTGAGGGGCGTGGTCACGACCATATCGCCGAACACGCCGTCCGGAAGCAAACGGCCCGTGTGCGGGTCCACGATCTCGACGAAGACGTCGGTCTCGCGCAAATGCATGCCCGAGCCGGGCACGCATTCCACGGCTCCGCCCAAACCGGTCTCGATCATCCCCCAATGGCGGTAGACCCGACAGCCGAGCAGGTCGGCCACGGCCGCGCAAACCGCGTCCGGGATGATGTCCCAACAAAGCAATGCGGACCGGATGACGTTCCCGGGCAGGCCGCGCACGCTCCAGGCATGGGCCAGCAGGTTGACATGGGCCGGAGAGCCGACCACGCAGGAAACCCCTTCGGACAGGCATTGGTCCACGGCCGCCCCGGCGTCCGTCAATTCACCGTGGGTCACGGCCCGCGAACCTTGGCGCTCCAAGGCATCGCCGAGCAGCCGCCCCACTCCGCCGGGCCGCGCTCCGGGCAACAAGACCAGGACCGTCCCGCCCGGCTCGACCATGTTGGCCATGCCCCAACTAAAAAAGTCCCGCGTGGCTTCAAGATCGGCAGTAGTGTGAAAGATACGCTTGGGCGTGCCCGTGGTCCCGGAACTGGACAGGGTGACCACCCGCTCTATCTCGTCGCGGGACACACTGAGGAGCGAGTCCGGATTGGTCCGCAACAACTCCGGCTCAATCATCGGCAAATGGGAAAAATCGTCCAGGGATGTCAGATTCGCCGTGTCCACGCCGGCAAGATGCCTCGCATAGTGCGGACTGCCCCGCCGGGCATGGTCCACCAGTTCCTTGAGCCGTTCAAGGAGCCAGGCGTTCAATTCGGGCCGGGTCGGCACCGCTTCCCGCCCCATGCGCCCGGCCAGCCAGCGGTCAAGATTCGACAGGCTCATGACATTTGCCCCGATACAGGGTTTCGCCGCCCATGGACGTCAGGTTGTAGGCGCAAAACGGAATGAGCCGCCCGTCCGGCGAAACCTCGTGAATGCAACATCCCTTGAGCCGTTCCAGATCCAATGTCCAGCAGTCCTGAAAAGCCATGGCCGACACGGCGAAAGTATGGGTGGCCGCCCGTCGGATAAAAACGTCCAGGGCATCCTCGGACGCTCCCCCGGCCACGTCGTCCGGCGCGGCGTCGAAAGCCATGGGCAGCCGGCTGTCCGGGGCGGCCCACTGCCGTTTGACAAAAGCCTTGGACGCATCCGCTCCTTCCGAGGCGGGACGCGGAGCGCATCCGCAGGAACCGCCCGAGGAAAGCCGGGTCAACCCGCCCGTCTCGGTGACCACGTAGTTGGCGTGGAATGAGCAGAGGGCATGTTCGCAGCCGGGCGGCCGAAAATCCGCCGCCCGAAGCATGCCGCCCGTCTGGGTTTCCAGCCCCCGCATGATCTCGGGCAGGGTGATGCGCTCTCCGTCGTCCGGCGCCTTGGGATAGCGGCCGAAATAACTGACCGGCTGAAAATGCACCCCCCGCACCGCCGGGGAACGCTCCACGCCCAGCCGGAGGATCTCGCCCAGGTCACGGTCGTTGACCCCCGGCACCACCGTGGGCACCAGGATGACACCCACCCCGGCCCCGGCCAGGGCGTCCAGGGCCTGAAGCTTGGTCTTGAGCAGGGCGCGGCCCCGCAGGGTCTCGTAAATCGGGTCCCGCACGCCGTCGAACTGAAGGAAAACCGAGTCCAGCCCAGCCTCGGCCAGCCGGGCCGCATAGCCCGATTCGCGACCGAGCCGCAGCCCGTTGGTGTTCAGCTGGATAAACGGAAAGCCCTTGGCCTTGCCTAGCCGAATGATTTCGGGCAGGTCTTCGCGCACCGTGGGTTCGCCGCCCGAAAGCTGGATGTTGCAATGCCCCGAAGCCACCTCCACGCGATCGAAAAGACGCCCCAGGTCCTTCAAGGAAGGATCGGGCGAAGCCGCCTTGCCGGAGGAGGCGAAACAGACCGGACACCCCAGATCGCAACGCCAGGTGACCTCGATGAGCGCCGTGCAGGTATGCTGGCGGTGGGCGTCACACAGCCCGCAATCCAATGGGCACCCCAGCTCCACTCTGGTGAACGGCGTTTTGGGCCCGGATGGGACCTTGGGCCGCACCCAGGAGGCGAAGGACGGCTCGCCGCGCCAGACCACGGTGCGAAATTCGCCGTGCTCCGGGCAGGTCTTGACCAGAAAGGTCTCATTGCCCACGGTCTCGTGACTGGCGGGAATAGCTTTCAGGCAGAC
Organism: Desulfovibrio sp. Huiquan2017; assembly: GCF_017351175.1. Taxonomy (NCBI): domain Bacteria; kingdom Pseudomonadati; phylum Thermodesulfobacteriota; class Desulfovibrionia; order Desulfovibrionales; family Desulfovibrionaceae; genus Desulfovibrio; species Desulfovibrio sp. Huiquan2017. Next base: position 129,560 of record NZ_JAFMPN010000005.1, read on the forward strand.
CGGACAAACGCTTCTCGGGCTCGAATTCACGGCAGTTCGCGCCCTTCGGCCGGATCCAGCCCGTTGTCCACCAGAATCTCTCGAACCTTGGCGTTGGCGTCGGCCACCAATCCGCCGCAGCGTTCCGGGTGGGGTTTGCCACAGCCGCCGTCCAGAATGGTGCCACAGGTGATGCCGCCGTATTCCAGGGTCCGCTCCGTGAACCAGTCGCGCAGGGACTCCAACATGACCGGCAGAACCTCCTCGGGCTCTTCCATGTCCAATCCCTTGCCCGCGTACAACCCGAGCGCCAGGACCGCCCCGGTGAGCACACCGCACGGCCCGGAGCAGTCGCCCAGGCCGTTGCACAGTCCACCCGCGGCCCGGATCAGGTCCGGGTCCTCACGGCCCATCTCGTCCAGGGCCATGACGACCACCATCTGACTGCAACAATATCCCTTTCCGGCCAGCTCCATGACCCGAAGTCCGGCATCGTCCAACATAGTCATGCTCCTTGTTTTCGCGCGATCATCAGGAAATAGCTCAATCCCCGCCCGCAACCGCAGGCCCCCCCGTCGCCGGCCCAGGCGAGCCGGGCGGCCAGGTCCCGCAGATGGGCGGAATGATCTTCCAGCACCTCGACGGTGAAGCCGCCGTCGCGGACCAGTCGGGCGGTCTCGGCCAAGGGTGCGGCCCGGTCCGCGCAGGACGCGCCATCCCCCGGAACGGATGAGGCCGCGCACAGGTCGGATAGGACCAAAAAACCGCCGGGACGCAACACCCGACGGAATTCGGCCAGCCCGACGGCCCGGTCCTCAAACAGGGAAAAAACGCACTCGCAAAAAAGCGCGTCAAAGATTTCCGGCAAAAACGGCAATTGGTCGCCGCGCGCCCGGACAAGCCCCGGTGCGCCCTGCGCCCGGATGAGCTGGTCGGCCGAAGGCTCCACGCCCCAGGCCTGCACACCATAACGCGAACGCAGCCGGGCCACTGTGGCCCCAAGCCCCGCGCCCACATCCAGGACCCGCCAACCCGGCACCGCGCCGATGTGGTCCGCCGCCCGGTCGGTCAACTCGAAGCCGCCCGGCCTGAGCGTTCGCCCGGCCACGGCGCGCAGCTCCTCCCGCTCCCACAGCGGACGCGGCGCACAGGACACGATTACTTATCCTCCAGCAACTGCTCCACTTGATACATCTTGCCCAAGGCGAGGTGTTCGGGAATGAGCACGTAACCGCATTGCGGGCAGACAGGCAGCTCCACGGTGAACTGAGAGTTGAGATAGGTCAGTTCCACCGGTTTCATGACCATGTCCTCGTCACAGGCGGCGCACCGCCAGCCCCCGGCCCCGGTTCCCGGCACCGTGATCACGCTCATGGCTGCCCTCCCTTTATCTTCATGCGATGACACCAGGCGTTGTGCACCAGGTACCCGTCGTCTCTCGATTCGTATTCCACCCAGTAGGTCACCACGGCCGGGCGGAACGAGGCCAGGAAACGGCCGGTCTCGCCATGGACCAGGTGCCTTCCCGAGCGCTCGGCCTGAAGCAGGACCTTCTGCACGTCGCTCGTCAGGATGCGCCGCGCCTCCATGGCCGCCGCCCCCGCCTCGGTGCAGGTCATCCGGATCTTCTCGAAATCCTCGGCCGACACCCCGTCGGCCTCGCTCCACAGCTCGCGCAGAAGCCTTTCGCGCAGGCGAACGCGATTCTCGCGCCGCTCGGAATGGCCCGGCGTGGGCCGCGCGCCCGGTTCGCCGTCGCCTGGGTACAGCAAGTCGTAAAGATGCATGGTCCGCTTGCCCGTGCGGGCGATCATCTCCCGGCACATGGCGCAATAGGTCACGTAGTCCTCGGCCACGGCCTCGGCCCGCGCCCGTGCGGCCGCTTGACCGAGTTCCGGATCCACCTCGTTGAGCAGGCCGCCATAGCCGCAACACTGGGTCAACTCGCCGTTGTACTCCGGCTCGACCATAGACACCCCGAGGGCATCCAGCAGGCCGCGCACATCGGCGCGCAACGCTCCGTCCTCGCGGGCGGCGCAGGGGTCGTTCACGGCCAAGGTCCCGCCCGCCCTCAGGGCGGTCTCCGGCAACCCGAGGGCATTCAGGATGGACCAGTGGGAGACGATCTCCGCGTCCGGCATGGCCTCGCGCAAGGTCTTGATGCAGGAAGGACAGGCCGCGATGATGCGCGGCGAACCGAGGCCCTCCCAGGCCGCCTTCAATTCGGCCAGGGACTCCTCGAACAGGGCTTCGCGCCCGGACCAACGGGCCGGAGCCCCGCAACAACGCAAAATCAGCCCGACCTTGCCCAGCCGGGCCCGAAGGTCCGCGTAGGCGCGCTCCGCGCCGCCGGGGTCGGTGGCGGTCAACTGGCAGCCGGGGAAAAAGACGTATTCGCTCTCGGTCGCGCCCGGCGCGTGCCGGGCCAGGGCGCACTTGACACCGTCGGCAAAGGCCATGTCGCGCAGAGCGAACTCGTGGGCCGAAGGCGGCATGGTCCCTTTGTCGATCATGCGCCGCCGCGCTTCAAGGCAGACATCGTCCATGGCGAAGTCCTCGGGACAAACAGTCCCGCACAACCCGCAAAGCATGCACGAATTGATCAGCTTGTTGGCCTGGCGCGTGCCCCGGACAATGGCCTCGTTGTTGTAGACCTGGCGTATGTAGACCTTGGGGTATTGCTTGTAGTGCTTGAGATAGACGCACCCCTTGACGCACTCCATGCACTCGCACTTGAGGCAACGGGCGGCTTCCCGCACGGCGCCCGCCTCGTCGTACCCTCCATCGGCGGGGACCGGCTCGACCGGGTCAACCTTGTCCAGGCGGGTGTACAGACGCGTCTCGTAGGGACCTTCGAGCTCACGGCTCTTGACCATGGACACGCCTTGGGAAAAACGCAAAATGGAATTGGCCGCGCGACGTCCGGCCGCGGCCATGAAAACCGGCGAGGTCTCGCCCGTCCTGCCGACAAAAAGGCCCAACCGGTTGGTACCGAGCGTGATCTCGTCGGGCTCGCCGAAGGTCAGCATCGTTTCGGGCACGCCGTCGCTGTCGATAAAGACCGCGTCGCGCCCCTCCAGTTGCGCCTCGACCAGCTCCGGGGTAAGCGCGGCGTCCCGCTCGATGGTCACGCCCATGCGGTCCATGACCGCGAGTTCCCCGTCGAGCACCCCGTCGGGCAGGACAACGCCCACGTCCGGCCGGGTACAGTAGACGGTCACGGCGAACCCTTTGCGGGCAATCTCCCAGGCCGCGCACAGTCCGGTCATGGTTCCGCCGATGACGGCCACGGATTTACCGTTGCGCGGCAGGGGGCGGGGCGGTTTGGGCGATTGGGCCGCGTCCGCCAGGAACCGTTCCAGCGCCCCCATCTCTATGGAGCCGCCCTTGTCCTTGCGCAAACAGGCCGCCTTGCACGGCGCGTCGCAGATTCGGGCCAGCACCCCGGGCAGGGGCATCGTCTTGGCCAGCACGGCCCAGGCCTTGTCCACGCGGCGCGCAGCCAGCAGGGAACAGCACTCGCGTGCGTCCACGTGCAAGGGGCAGGCCGCCGTGCATCGGGGAGATTCCTCCTGGATGCACTTGTATTCCCACTGTCTGAGTTCCGCTTGTTCCATAGCTCACCATTACGGAAAAAGGCGGCCCATGCCAAGGGCACGGGCCGCCGTTATTTCGGTTCTGTGCCGTTAGCCCTTGAGGGCGGCGAGCACCTTCTCGGGGTAGGCGGGCAGATGACGGATACGCGCGCCACAAGCGTTGTAGATGGCGTTGATGATCGCCGCATGTGGGGCGGTCAACGGCATCTCGCCGACGCCGGATGCGCCGAAGGGACCGTCGGGACGCGGGCTTTCCACGTAGATGATCTCCATGTCGTCCGGGATATCCTTGATGGTCGGGATACCGGCTCCGCCCATGTTGGCGTGCTTCTTGATATCCTCGTAATCCTCGCTGAGCGCCAGGCCGATGCCCTGGGCAATGCCGCCGTGGATCTGGCCGTCCACCAGGAGGTAGTTGTTGACCACGCCGATATCGGCCACGGTGACCATCTTCTCGACGGTGGTCTTGCCGGTGGCGGGATCAACGGCCACCAGAGACAGGAACACGCCGTACATGTAGCAGCAGAACGGATTGCCCTGGCCGTTGGCGTCGCAGTCGTTGGCCGGAGCGGTCCACTTGCCGTGATACAGCAGTTCCTTGCCTTCGGCGACCATCTCTTCGTGGGTGCGGAAGGAGCCGTCGGGCTTCCTCATGGCGGCCACGAGTTGATCGCAGGCGTTCTTGGTGGCCTGCCCCACGACGACCTGGGAGCGGCTACCGCCGGCGGGGCCCGCCGGAGGCGCGAAGCTGGTGTCGCCCATCATCAGGTGGACCTGATCCGGGGTCAGGTTCAGGGGACGCAGGGCTTCGTGGGCGGTGCCCAGGGTACCCATATCCGCGCCCTGCCCGTGGTCGCCCCAGGCGGAATACACGGTGACGGTGTTGTCCTCGTTCAGAGCGATGTCCACCTCGGCGGTGTCCGGGCCGTCCAGACCGGAACCGTACACGCCGATGGCCACGCCCACACCGAGTTTCTTGGCGTCGGTGGAGTTCTCGGCCGCGTACTTCTTGGCCGCCTCATAGTGAGGACGGACCTTGTCGATCATCTCGGGCAGGGAGTAGACCTCGGGATCCTGGCCGGTGGGCGTGGTGGAACCTTCACGGTAGACGTTTTTGTACCGCAGTTCCAGGGGATCCATGCCCAGCTTCTCGGCCAGCTCGTCCATGCACACTTCGGAGGGGAACTCCGCTTCGGGAGCGCCGTAGCCGCGGAAGGCCGCGCCCCAGCAGTGGTTGGTGCAGACGGTGCGGCCCTCGCCACGAATGGCCGGGATATCGTAACCGGCGCCGATGTACTGCGCGCCGCGCAGGGTCAGCAGGTCGCCGAACTCGGAATACGGGCCGTGGTCCACGGTCCAATCCGTTTCCATGCCGAGCAACTTGCCGTCGTTGGAGGCGGCCAGGCGCACGGTGGTGAACTGCGGAGACCGCTTGCCGGTGTACTGCTGCTGCTGTTTCCAGGTGTAGTTCAGGAACACGGGACGGCCGGTGGCCAAGGCGGCCGCGCCGACCAGCGCTTCCATGGTCGGAGAGAACTTGTAGCCGAAGGTGCCGCCGGTCGGGTTCTGGACCAGGACCAGGTTCTCGGGCTCCACGCCCAGACCGGGTGCGATCATGAGCAGGTGCAGGTGAATGGCGATGGACTTGGAATGGATGACCAGCTTGCCCTCGTCGCCGATGTAGGCGAACCCTACGTCGGGCTCGATGGGCATGTGCGGCTGGCGCTGGGTGTAGTAATCGCCTTCCACGACCACGTCGGCCTTTTCGAAGATCGGCTTGGTATCCGGTCCCTTGGCCTCTTTTTGGACGTAGTAGACATTGGGGGTGCCGGGGTGAATTTCGATGGCGTCCTCGGCCATGGCCGCCGGAGCGTTCATGTACTCGGGCAACTGCTCGATCTCGACCTTGACCAGCTTGGCGCCTTCCCTGGCCGCCTGCGGAGTGTCGGCACAGACGATGGCGATGGCGTCACCGTACTGGAAGATCTTTTCGTCGCACAGGATGGGACGATCCCAACCGTCGCCGAGGTTGCTCGGGAAGGTGATCAGGCCGGTGATGCGGTTCTTGCCCTTGACGTCCTTGTGGGTCACGACCTTGTAGACGCCGGGAACGGCCTCGGCCTCGGTCACGTCGATGGACAGGATGTTGGCGTGGGAAACCTCGGCCTGAACCAGTTCACAATGCAGGGTTCCGGGGGGCAGGCGCAGGCCCATGTCGGCGCCGAAGTCCCAGGTGCCGGTGACCTTGGCCACGGCGGACGGACGCGGGTAGCTGGTACCCCAGATGCGGCCGTCTTCGGGGATCTTGAAGATCAGGTCGTCCATGGACTTGTCGCCGCGCATAACGGCGGCAGCGGCCATGACGGCGTCCACCAGGGGCTTGTAGCCAGTGCAACGGCAGACGTTCTTATGCTTCTGGAACCAGTCGCGGACTTCGTCGCGAGTGGGGCTCGGGTTTTCGAGCAGCAGCGCATAGGTGGAGACCAGGAAACCGGGGGAGCAGAAGCCGCACTGCGCGCCGCCGTAAGCGATCCAAGCCATCTGGATGGGGTGCAGGTTGTCGGGAGTGCCGAGACCCTCAAGGGTCATGATTTTGGTGTTGTTCGGGACACGCTTCATCTTGATGGAACAGGACCGGACCAACTTGTCATCCCGCAGGATGGTGCAACTTCCGCACTGACCGGTGCCGCAACCGATCTTGACGCTGGTCAATCCCAGATTCTGGCGCAACACGTTGGCCAGGGACTCCTCAGGCTCGCACACGACGTTCCTGGAGACTCCATTTACTCGGAGCGTCCTTTTGATCATAACAGTTTTCCTCCTAATTTGTTCTCACTGTCTCGCAGATACATTTGGCTCCCCAAGGGAACCGGAATCTATTTACCAAAGGGACAGATGGGATAGCGGCAAACCTCGCAGGTAGCGCAAAACCCGCCATGCCCCAAGGATACGATGTCCTCGCGGGTGATCTTCTCCCCGGCCACAAGGCGCGGAACGATCAGATCAAACACGGAAGCCCGATAGTACATGACGCAACCCGGCAGCCCGAGAATGGGCACGCCGTTCAAATCGGCGACCATGAACATGACGCCGGGAAACGTGGGAGATCCGTAGGTAACGACATCCGCCCCGGTCAGGCGGATGGCCGTGGGCGTCTGATCGTCCGGGTCCACGGACATGCCGCCCGTGACCACGACCATCTCCGCACCGCCGGCGATGAAGGCCATGATGGCGTCGCGGGTCATTGCCGGGTCGTCGGAAGTCAGGGTCTGGCCCATGACCTCGGAGCCGAGGTTGGAGAATTTCTTGCGAATGACCGGCCCGAACTTGTCTTTGATGCGGCCGTGATAGACCTCGCTTCCCGTGGTCACCAGGCCGACGGACAACCGACGGAACGGACGGATGCCGACCACGTAATCGTACTCGGCACAGATGGCCTCCACCTGACGGATCTTTTCCTCGTTGATGACCAACGGGACAACGCGGGTACCGGCCACGGGACGGGTTTCCGTGACCTGCTGGCCGGTGTGCATGGTCGCCAGGACGACCTCTTCGATGGAATTGATGCGATTCAAAGCCTCGACGTTGACGTCGAGCAGGCCGGGCTCGGCAATGAAGTTGATGCGCCCCTCGGACACGTCCGACAGGGTGATGTGCGGCCCTACGGCCGCGCGGGCAATACGTTGGGCTGCCTCGTTCTCATGAATACAGCCGTTTTCCATGTCCAGAACGTAAATGTGCTCCTTGCCGATTTCGAGCAGCGTCTGGATGTCCTCCTCCGCAATGATGTGGCCTTTTCGGAAAACCGGCCCCTTGGTCTCTCCGGGAACGATTTTGGTCATGTCATGGCATAAGACCATGCCGACGGCATCCTGAACGGGAACGGTCTTCATTGTTCCTCCACTAATAAAGACTCAACATATGTAGATGCATCGCCCCGTTGCCGCGGGAACGACGACCCATTTCTGTCCAAATCGGGCGCACTGTGTCTATCTAGACATAATAGTTGGATATACGTATCCCACAATGCCCCTTAAGCACCCTTAACTTCGGCGATCGTGCGATTATGCCGAGTTGGGCTTAACATATTCCGAGGGAAAGGACAGGTCAACCATCTCCTATTAATTTAGCGTAAAATTTCCATAATGTTATGTGTGCGTTTTTCGAACACACCGCAACCGCAGGATATCCGTCAGGCAGAGACACGCCCGGCGGACACTATTTTTATTTCTCTAAGACATTCAACAAAACAAGTGCGCTATGTGTATATCATTCTGGTTGCGGCTCTTCGCAAAGGTCAATCCACTGCCCATTCGTCAGTGCGCCCAGCCGGTCTGGAGTAAGCCGGAAAACCGCATGCGGCGTCCCGGCGGCCGCCCAGATCTCGTCGTATTGCCGAAGGTCCTGATCCAGCACGGTGCGCAACGGAGTCCCGTGCCCCACAGGGGGGATACCGCCTATGGCAAACCCAGTGCGATCCTTAACGAAATTCCCATCCGCCCGTTGCAGCTCCAGGGATGTCGCGGCACGAACTTTGGCCGGATCCACCCGGTTGGCGCCCGAGGCCACGACCAAGACAGGGTCACCCGTGGCCCGGTCACGGAAGACCAAGGATTTGGCGATTTGCGCTACCGCGCAACCAATGCTGTTCGCCGCGCCCAAAGCGGTCCGTGTGGACGAAGTCAATTCCCGCACATCGAAGTCATCACCCTGTTTCAACAGGAAATCCTGCACACGCTGCGCACTCTTGCTCAACTTCTCCGCCATGCTGATCCTCCTTGCCGTGCAGATCGGTTTCCCTTGCCCGATCCATCGGCTCCTGCTAAGAATTTTGTTCGGACGTGATAACGCACAAGAAAGGAATTAGCACCGTATGCTAAAACGCACAAGCGGGAAGCGGAATAAAAAAAAGCCAAGCCAAGGAAGGAAGCGTGCCTGCTGACGACATCCGTTCGGCCATAGCCGATCGATTGAAAACATGCCGCAAGGAACGGGAAATAAGCCTGGACAAGGCGGCTTTGCTCACGGGCGTGTCCAAGGCCATGCTCGGCCAGATCGAACGACGGGAATCCGCGCCGACCATCGCCACCCTGTGGAAGATCGCCAGCGGGCTGAATCTTTCCTTCTCCTCGTTCTTCACGGACCGGCCCGGATCGGACTACCGGCAGGTGCCCTTCCCCAACGACCCGGACATGGCCATCCGCGTTGTCTTTCCCTATGACGCGGCCACACGCATGGAGATGTTCCACGTGACCCTGACCAACGGCCATCACCAGCGATCCGCCGCCCACCGCTTTGGCGTGATCGAGCATGTGGTTACCCTTCGGGGGGTTCTCGACCTGATCTACGAGGGCAAGGTGCACCGGCTGGCCCAGGGCGACGCCCACCGTTTCCACGCCGACGTGGCCCACCAGTACAGGGCGGCCACGGGCGTCGTCGTGTTCCAGAACATCATCTGCTACACATAGGATTGCACCCCAAGAATCCGGGGCAAAAAAAGAACCGGCCAACGAACCAGCCAAATCAAACCTAAACCACTATCTTGACCGGGCATAAAATCTTGTATATTCAAGTTAGTGGACAGGCATAAGAACCAGCCAACAAACCAGCCAAAAGGAGCCAGCTTTGAAGCCGGTATTACCGCACGGCAAATACCTCGGCCCGTTGAAGGACATCGCTCAGGACGTCCTGACCACTTCGGCGGCCCTGGAAGGCCGCGTGGCCCTGGAGACGGCCCGTGCCCTGGGCGACCAGTTGCGCCTTCTCAACTCCTTTTACAGCAACCTCATCGAAGGCCATAAGACCTTCATTCCGGACATCGAGAAGGCTCTGAACGACGGCTATAGCGCCGATGAGAACAACCGCTATGCGCAGGAACTGTGCCGGGCCCACGTGGTCGCTGAAAAGAAACTCATGATCCTGGTGGAACAAGACCCGGAGCTGAACGTCAGCTCTCCGGAAATGCTGCGCTCCATCCACCGGGAGTTCTACTCCCATCTGCCCCCCGAACACCGATTCACCCATGAGGAGCGCGGATTCACCGACATTGAGGTGCGCCCAGGGGAGTTCCGGGACCTGGAGGTCGCCGTGCATCGGGATGCGGGTGCCCACGGCCCCGCCTGCGCGGACCTGCCCGCATGCCTCGCCCGGTTCGCCGAGGATTACGACGTGGCCCGATACCACGGAGACGAACGGCTGATCGCCATGGCCGCAGCCCACCACCAGCTCACCTGGCTCCACCCCTTCCGGGACGGCAACGGGCGCGTCTCCCGCTTGCACTCCGGGCTGTTCATGACCCGCGCCAAGATCAACCGGGGCAACTTGTGGTCCCTGTCGCGCGGCCTCTCAAGGCAAAAGCAGGAATACATGATCAATCTTTTTTCCGTCGATCCTGCGCCCGACGACACGCCGGAATCCCTGAACGAACGGCTGGCTGATTTCTGTGAATTCTTCCTCGGCGTCTGCCTGGACCAGGCCCGATTCATGACACGGCAACTGCGCCTGGAAAAGGTCGAGCAACGCATCGAGTGGTTCGTCCGCGAACGCTCGCAACGGCGCGACAGACTTCCCCTCCGGGCGTCGCGCCTGTTGCGTGCCGTCTTCATGCAGGGCCGGATCCCCCGGGGCCAGGCCCCGGAGATATTGAACACCAGCGAGACCAGCTCCCGGCGGCTCGTCCGGCAGCTTCTGGACGAAGGACTCCTGGTTTCCGAGAGCCATCGCGCCCCGCTCACGGTGGCCCTGCCCTTCCATGTCATGCCCTATTATTTCCCGTCGCTGTACCGGCCCGAGGTGTTGGGCCCGGAGTACACGGAAATGCTCGGGGCCCCTCCGCCGGAGATCTGACGGAACCCGGCCGCCCCGCCCCTGCGGGAAGGTCATGCCGCCGCCCGAATCGATATCATCCGCATAGCCGGTGAATTCCATTCCGGCCACGCCGCCTTCAGCAGGCTAAAACCATAAAAAATGGGGGTGGTTGAAACCACCCCCAAACTTTTACTTAACCTTTACCAGTTCTAGCTTAACAGCACTGCCGACAACCCAGAACTGGATAATTGCTCAACACGGCTCATCAAAACGGCACGTCGTCCATGCCGCTGGCCTCGGACGGGAAGGCGGGACCGAGGTCCTCTTCCTCCTGCGGATAGCCGTTATCGTTCTGCGGCGGGTAATTATTGTTGTTCTGCGGCGGACGATTCTGCTGCGGCCGATTTTGCGGATAGCCGCCGCCCTGCTGCTGATAACCGCCCGGCTGGGGCTGCTGGCCGTCGGGAGCGCGATCGAGCCCCTGCACGTTGTCGGCCACGATCTCCGTGGTGTAGCGATCCTGTCCGTCCTGGCCCTGCCACTTGCGGGTCTGCAGCTTGCCCTCGACCAGAACCAGACGCCCCTTATTGAGATAATTGCCTACGAACTCGGCCTGCTGACGCCAGGCCACCACGCGGTGCCATTCGGTGCGCTCCACGCGCTGGCCGGTCTGGCGGTCGCGATACCCCTCGTCCGTGGCCACGGAAAAATTGGCCACGGCCTGGCCCGAAGTGGTATAGGAAACCTTTGGATCTTGCCCGACCCGACCGATGATGATTACTTTATTCAAGCTGCCAGCCATTTCAACTCCTTACAGGGATATGATTCATCTATAACAATGCAATATCAAAATTTGGCGGCGGTGTCTTCCAGCGCATCCATGGTATCTTCCAGAGCGTAGGTGAGCTTGTCCGCTTCGCCCGGCTGCCAGTCGCCCAGGGCCTTCTCGATGGCCAACCGCAGCTTATCGGCCTTTTCGGCGTCCGCGCGCAGGGCCTTGGCCTGGTTGTCGGGGATCAGCCCGGCCCGGACCGCGTCGAAGATCGCATCGGCCAGCTCCATGACGCCCTTCTTGGGGATGGCGGAGCTATCCTCCCAGGCCAGACTCCACAATGAGGGCCACGTCTTGCGCACCTCGTCCTCGCTGTACGTCCACGCCGACACCCGAATCTGCAACAATCTGCCCATGATAAGCCTCCCGCCGGTTGTCTACGCCTCTTCTTCCCACTCGCTTTGAATGCGGGCCACCACGTCTTGGATGACCGTGAGCTGGTCCTCGGGACAAACACCGATGAGGGGTTCGCCCTCATCCACGTTATCGCCGCGACCGAAGTAGACGGAGTAGATGATGCCCTCGGGCCCGGAATAGACCAAGGGGGTCTCCCGCTTCATGCGGGACACAATGAGAAATTCCATGCCGTCCTGGACCTTGACCGAGCGCTTGCCCGAGACTTTAAGCTTCTGGTCCACCTCGGGCACGAAGTAGTATTTGGCCCGCTCCGGAGCGCGGAACAAATACAGGGCCTCCTGCAGGATGAGCTCAATGACTTCCTTGCGGGTCAGGTAATGTTTGATGGTCAGCAGCGGCTCCCCCGCCTCCACAAACCGGCCCTCGTGTTGCGTGTGCACGACTTCGATGACGCCCTTCTCCGGGGCCGGGATGGACTTTTCATTCTTCTCGCGGGTCAGGTGCGCCAGCAGGGTGCCGGGCTTTTCCAAAAACTCGCCGCGCGGGCCGTGGACCTTCTCTCCGGGCTTGACGGCCGCAAAGGCGACCACCCCGGTATGGGGTGCGCGAACCACGATCTCGCGGTAGGGAGAGGCCTTTACCTTATCGAGCAACTCTTTTATATTCAGCACTATTTTTCCTCTAATGCGCTCTGTTTCGCGTTTGTTTCAAACACGGGGCGCGCTCGGGGTGTCTCATAAAACTCAGCGATAGTAAAGGTTGCGCCCACCCATGGTCAGGAGTGACTGGTGCAGGTTCTTCTTGACTTCCCGCCGGTCCCAGATGCCGTGAATGTGGCCCCGCGACAGGGCGTGATAGGCCTTGTGATAATTGGGCGGCACACTGATGCCCGTGGTCTCCGAGATGACCCCCGGCCCGGCGAAGCCGATGTTGGAGGACTGGACCGCGAACTGGTAGGGCGAGCAACCCAGGAAGCTGGCCACGGGCCCGGCATAGGAGTTGGTGTCGTAAAGCACCAGGTACAGGCCGCCCGCGTCGATGTAACGGCGCACGGCGATGGTGCAGCGCGGCATCTGGATGACCCCGTTGACACCCTCCTGAATGCGGATGCCCGCCGTGCCGTGCACGTAGGCGATGAACGGCTGGCGCTTGCGCGTGGCCCGCTCGGCCGCACGGATGAACTTTTCGCCCTCGGCCGCCCCCACCGAGCCGCCCCGAAACGGTGCGCAGAGCACGGCCACCACGGCGTCCACCTCTTCGATGGAGGTCTCAAAGGTGATGCATGCGGACTTGAGTCCGGTACGCTCCTTGGCCTTGTCCAGCTTGGTATCGAATTTCTCGTAGCCCAAGGGATTCATGGACTCCAACTGGCCGTTGAACTCCTTGGACTCGCTGTAGTCGAAGACGTTCTGGAGGTACCAGCGATACTCCATGGGGAAATGATGGCCGCAGGACGGGCAGACCCCGGCAAAATCGCCGAACAGGTCCGGCACCCACAGGTCCGGACAATGATGGGTCCTCACGTTGGGACAGGAAATGGTCCGGTCCTCCTGGCTGCGCGGACTGGTCCAGGCCCACTCGCTGCCCACCAGGCAGGCCCCGTCCTCGGGACAGGAGAGCCGGGTCAGCCGATCCATCACGGCCTCGCCCACCTTGGGCTGCACCCCGCCGTTGCCGGGCAACATGCGGTCCATGGCCTTCTTGAGCGGCATGAGCACCTTGTGCCGGACCAGATGCGCCTCGGCCCCGAGGTCCTCGAACACGGCGTTGAGCCGCCTCTTCTGGCGGCCGAGCAGGTCATAGCGCAGAAAGGAATGGGCGGCCCAGATGGTCCCTTTGGTGGCGGCCACGGCCCGGCTGACCACGCCGGTCCCGTCCAGGCGGGCATGACGGCTCATAGCCCGAAACTTGCGTTGCCGCTGGTCCACCAGCCGGTCCAGGGCGGACGAAGACAGAGTCCAGCGCATGTAGATGGACTCGGCGTCGTCGGTCTTGGAAGTGCGCACGGCCATGGCCCGGTAGAGCTTCATGGACTTGACCGAACTGACTACTTCGTTGGTGGTCTGGATAAGCTCGCGCCGCAGTTCGCGGAAAAAATCGTAGTGGTACGGCCGCGCGCCCAGCGGCGGTTCCTGGAGCACGCGGTCCACATAGCCGTTGCGCAGGTTATCTTCGGCGGTGATGCGCAGTTGGCGGGCGCACTTCTCGATGAGTTCGGGAGTGGCCCGGTCCCCGCTGCGCAGGCCGGCTTCGATGGCCGCCGCACCCTCGGGCGAAATGACCGAGTAATAACCGTGCGAGAGCATGATCCGGCGATCAGCCAGGCCGATGGCCTCGGCGCCGCCCGAGCCGCCCTCGGAAAACACGGCCACCACCGGCACGCGCAACCCGGCCAGTTCGTAGAGGTTGCGGGCGATTTGCTGGGCCGCGCCCGGCCAGTCCTCCACCGGATAGGCCCCGGGCGTGAACACGAAGGTATGCACCGGAATGTTTTCGGTCTCGGCCACCTTCATGTAGTGCAGGGCCTTGGCGTTGCCCCATGGCTTGACCGAGCCGCCGTTGCGGAAGGCCTCGCCGTGGCCCTTTTCCTGGCCGATGACCATAACCATCTGATTGATGACCTTGTCCCCCACCCGGCGCGAGAACACGGCCCGGGCGATGAGCATGCTCGGGTCGATGTTGTATTCGCCCCGTCCGCCGATCTCGGTATAGTTGTCGTAGACGTTTTCCAGGATGTCCTTGAGGCAGATGCGCTGAGGATGGCGAACGATGCGCACCCTGTCCATGGGCGTCAGGGTAGTGTCGAGCTTACGCTCCGAAAAATCAAACAGATCGTCGATGCGCGCCAGCTCCTCGCGCTTGGTCCCGCCCGGAACGGACCGATGCCGCTCCATCATCTCGCCGAATTTGGCGGCCAGCAGACGAATGGAGTCATCATCGCGATTGGCGAAGATGTCCTGAATGTACGTCAGACGGTCCCGCAGACCCTGGATTCTCCGTTCCCTATCCATGCTCAGAACTCCAGGAGCCTGCCGGTCTTGGCCTTCAGGTACTCGATGTTGCTGTAAAATTCATTGGAACCGGCACCGTGCCCCTCCAGGACCAGATTGTCCAGAAACTCCAGCCCGCGCGACTTGGCCTCGGCCAGGTCCGCGCCCCAGACAATGGCCAGGGCCAGATTCGGATCGTATTCCATGGGGATCTCGTAGGGCCGGTCCGTGGGGACGTGGGTATGGACGTGCAGCCACTCGCGCTCCGGCCAGGCCAACCGGGTGATGGTCCCGGCGCACGGCGTGAACCGATCAGCCGTGTTTTCGGCCACCAGACGATACTCGATGCCCACGCCCTCAAAGGAAATGTCCTCCTGGGTGTAGCGCAGCGGTTCGCCCAGGGCCAACCGGATCTGTTCGGTGATAATGTCCACCGGCTCCCCATGGACCCGGGAAATGACCGCGGAGACGCCGTTCTCCACCTGGATGCGGGTATTGACCTCCATCAGGAATGGCTCGCCGCGCGGGGTGATGATCCACTCCCAGGTGCCCACGTTGTCGTAGTGGGTCTCGCGGGCCATGGCCAGGGAATGGTCGGTGATCTCGGACAAAACCCGGGCAGCGTCGAAGGTGTAGGAGACCACGTCCGGAGCGAACCCGGGTGCGACCTCGATACGTTTCTGCTTGCCCGTGGACTGGACCGAGCAGTTGCGCGTGCCGAAATGGACGTGCTGCTGCCCTCCCCGCCCGGAAACGACCTGGACCTCCAGGTGGTTGAAGTCGAAGATGCGCTGCTCAATGAGCACGCCCTCGTCTCCAAAATTGCGTTTGGCGTAGTTGCGGATGCGCCGGAAGACCGAGCGGAACTCGTTGAAGTCGCCCACTTCCTCGATCCCCATGCCGCCGCCGCCGGCCGAGGCCTTGACCATAATCACCCCGTCCACGATGCCCTGGCTGGCCTGAAATTCAAACAGGGAGGAGGCGATCTCGTCGGCCTCGATCTCACTGTACACGGGCCGGTCCGAGCCGGGCACGGTGGGTACGTCCAGGGACCGTGCGATACGCTTGGTGTTGATCTTGTCGCCCAGGTCGCGGATGACCCACCAACTGGGTCCGATAAAAGCCATGGGGCGGTCCCGTCGGACCACGCGCCGGGCGAAGCGAAAGTCCTCGGCGAAAAAACCGTAGCCGGGATGCACGGCCGTGGCGCCGCTGGCGTCCGCCACGGAAAATATCTCGTTGGCGTCCAGATAGGACGTGATGGTATAGACCGCGCCATCCCCGGCCAGCTCGCGGGCCAGACGAACATGGCCGGATTCCTTGTCGGCGGCTGTACACACGCAGACGAAATCAAGGCCCAGGCGCGCGCACGCACCCATGACCCGGATGGCGATCTCGCCTCGGTTGGCGATGAGGACCTTGTGACGGTCGATGTCCCTGTTCTGCACGATCAGCCTTGCTCGCGCTTTTTCTTGCGCAGAGCGATGAGTCTCTTCTGTACTTCGAGCACCAGTTTATCGAGCTTGATCTGCTTCTGCCGTTCCAGCTCCACGAAATTCAAGCCCACGAGGCCGTTGCCCCGCACGCGGATGCACATGGCCTTGATTCCGCTGATGAACAACTTGTTTTTGATCAGCAACTCCAGGTCGTAGCCGCTCTTTTCGGTGAACCGCCCGCCCTTGTCGATGACGGCAAAGCCGGTGGCGCTCAGGTCGGCCACGTCAAAGGCCACGCCCAGCTCGGAAAACCGGGCGGTCAACCCTGGGACCTTGGTACGAAAAGCCTTGCGCAGGCGTTCCTCGTCATCCGGCAACTGTATATTGAAATCCATTACTCCCCCATTGAGAATACAAGGCAATCGCCGACGGCTCTAGTCGCCGGACACCCGCTTTTCCAGGACGAATTCCACCCGCCGGTTCTTGGCCCGGTACTCCGCCGAAGTGTTAGGATAGAGCGGATTGAGGTAGGCCAATCCCGTGGCTGTCAACCGGGTGGATTCCAGGCCCATCTTGAGCAGTTCGCGCAGGACGTTGACCGCGCGCATGGCCGAGACCTCCCAATTGTCCTTGAAGCGTCCATTGCCGCTGGGCCGGACGTTGTCCGTGTAGCCGAGGATCTTGATGTTCTGATCCTTGTGCTTGATGAAAAAGTCCTTGAGCTCGGCCACCAGTTGTGCCCCCTTGGGCGAAAGTTCCACCTGCCCGGACGGAAACATGACGTCGCCGGGCACGCGCAGGGTGATGACCCCGTCTTCGAAATTGGCGGACACCAGCCCTTCCACGCCCTTCTTGGTCTGCAAGGTCTTGACCTCGGCGAAGACCTTTCGCTGGGACTCGATGATCTGGCGGCGCATCATGGCCTGATCCAAAAGCACCCCGGCTTCCTCCCGGGTGATCCGGCTGGTGGAAATCTTGTTCATCTTGCCCTGAAGGGCCATGGTCACCGAGGAAAAGGTCTCGGAGAACTTTTTATTGTCCAGGGTGGACATGGAATAAAGCAACACGAAAAAGACCAGGAGCAGCATGGAAAGATCGGCGAAGGTCGTCAACCACTCCGTACCTTCATCATCGTCCTCGGTAAAGTCGAGGAGCAGTTCGTCATCGTATTCGGCACTCATCGCTGGGTCTCGCGTTCCGCCGGTGACAGGAAGGAGGACAACTTCTCATAGACCAGGCGGGGATTATTGTTTTCGAGGATGGACTTGGCCCCCTCGAAGATGACTTCCAGGTGCAGTTGCTCCTGCAGGGTGCGGGCCTTGAGCTTGGCCCCGATGGGAATGAAAAAGAGCGTGGACATGGCCGAGCCGTAAAAGGTGGTCAGCAGGGCCACGGCCATGGCCGGACCGATGGACTTGGGATCGCTCAACTGGGAAAGCATCTGAACCAGGCCGATGAGCGTGCCCATCATTCCGAAGGACGGCGCCAGGCTCGCCAGCCGTTTGAACACGTCCTGGGCCACCTGGTGGCGGCGGCGCATGGAGTTGATCTCGATGGACAGGGTCGTACGGATGAGCGCGGGATCCGCATTGTCCGCAATGAGCTGGCAGGACTTCTTGAGGACCATGTTCTCGGTCTGGACGTGCTCCAGGGCGACGAGTCCCTCGCGGCGGCTGATCTCGGCCACCTTGACCATGATGTTGACCACATCACGGACCCGGCTTTTACGGCCGCTGAACATCTTGAACGCAGCCTTGAAGGACTGTATGATCTCCTCGAATGGAAAGGCCACCAGGATGGAGGCCAAGGTCCCGCCGATAACAATCATCATTCCGGGAACATTGATAAAAACATCAACAGCCCCACCGATGATGATGGCTCCGATGATGAGCGACAAGCCTACGGCGAGCCCCAATAACGTCACGATGTCCATAAAGCGTGCCTATCCTTCGCGTGTCTGATCGATCCGTTTTCGCAACCTTTCTCCCCCGCCCGACGGCGCATCCAAGCCAAAGGAGCCAGCATGGAATACCATAGGAAGATACAGCATTCTGCCGCATACATACATGAAAAGCTAGGCAAAATTCAAGCTGGAACCGTGGCCTTTGTCACAGGGACCGGGCTGGGTCCTTTGACCGAGGCCATCGCGAACCCGGTCATCGTCCCCTATGGCGACATTCCCCATTTCCCGGTTTCCTCGGTGAAAAGCCATGCGGGACGCCTCATTTCCGGCACCATCGAAGGCACCCCCGTACTCGCCCTGGACGGCCGGTTCCACCTCTACGAGGGATTCACTCCGCAGGAGGTCACGCATAATATCCGGGTGCTCGGCGAATTGGGCGTCGGGACTCTGGTCCTGACCAACGCGGTGGGCGCGCTCAATCCCTCCTTTGAAGTAGGCTGTCCCATGCTCATCGAAGACCACATCAACCTGACCGGCCAAAGCCCCCTGCGCGGCGGCAACGTGGACGCCTGGGGCGACCGTTTCCCGGACATGTGCGCGGTCTACGATCCGGCCCTGCGCGAACTCGCCGTGGACAAGGCCCTGCAACTGGGCGTCCGCCTGGAACGAGGCGTGTTCATGCAGGTCATGGGCCCGAACATGGAGACCCCGGCCGAAACCCGCATGTACCGAATCATGGGCGCCGACGCCATCGGCATGTCCACCTGCATGGAGGCCATCGCCGCCCACCACATGGGCATCCGCATCCTCGGCCTATCCTGCCTGACCAACAAGAATCTGCCGGACTGCATGGAGGAGGCCCCCCTGGACAGGGTCATCGCCCAGGCGGAGAAATCCTCCGCCGCCATGGTCAAACTTCTGCGGGCCATCCTAAAGGAAATCCCCCAACCTGCCGAATAAATTTTGGGGTGTCTCACCCCACGGCACGCCAACGGCAAAAAGAAACAGCGACCGGGACGACGACATGAACAAAACGGCCTTGAGCATCTTGATGGCAACTCTTCTGTTCCTCACGGCGGGGTGCGGCAACCGTATGTGGCAGGACACCAAAGGCGTCACGACGGGAACCTTCAACTATGTGTTCGACACCACGCCCACGGCCCAGCCCTACCACGACACCGCGTCCGTCCCAATCATCGAGCTCAACTACCGGGCCGCCGATACCCTCTACGCCAACGTGGCCAGCCACGAACTGAGCCCCGACGCCGCCATATTCATCACCCCCTTCACCAATGAGAACGACCCCGGCGACACGTCGGTTTTCGGCCGGACCATGACCGATCAAATCGCTGACCGCCTGGTCCAGCGCGGCGTACACGTCAACGCGGGGACACCCAACGTCACGGACTTCACCTACGCCGTCGGCGTCACGGGCGAGGATTACGGCAAGGCCGCCGGATTGGCCGGCTCCTCCCGCCAACTGCCGCCCCGGTCCGCCAAACTGGTCGGCTCCTACGTCATCGCCGACCAGTACGTCTACATGACCGCCCGGGTCGTCCGCCTGGTGGATTCCATCGTTGTCTCGGCCCATAACTGGACCTTGCCCATCACCGCCAGCGTGCGCCAGATGCTCCCGCAGCTCTCGGCCCAGGACCAGGGCCTCACCCCCACAGTCAAAACCTCGTTTAACGACTAGCCAAGACACGAAAAAGGGACGCCGCATCGGCGACGTCCCTTTGGTTGTACGCGACCCGCTCCGGGGTCAGTCGATTTCTCCATATTCCTCAACGCGCCAGACTTCGCTGGCATCCTCGCCCCATTCCTTCTTGGCCAGCCGATGCCCGAGGTTGAAGGCCTTGGTATTCGAGGGGCGAATCTTGGGCGGGAGCACGGATTCCATGCTCTTGCGCATGGCGGCCTGATTGATGAAGGGCAGGAGGAAGGACAGCGCGCCGAGAACCACGGTGTTCATAGCCTGAACCACGCCGATCTTGTCCTTGGCCAGGCGGGTGAAGGGCAACCCGATATACTGGTTGGTGGGCGGCTGTTTGACCAGGTCGGATTCGATGACCAGGATGCCGCCCTTCTTGAGATACGGGAAGTAGGCGTTGCACGCCTCCTG
Organism: Desulfovibrio sp. Huiquan2017; assembly: GCF_017351175.1. Lineage (NCBI taxonomy): Bacteria > Pseudomonadati > Thermodesulfobacteriota > Desulfovibrionia > Desulfovibrionales > Desulfovibrionaceae > Desulfovibrio > Desulfovibrio sp. Huiquan2017. Next base: position 149,582 of record NZ_JAFMPN010000005.1, read on the forward strand.
GGACAGGGCCACGAGCAGGTCCAGGGATTCTGCCTTGGGATAACTGATCCGGCTGGAGCTGATGACCAGGTCGCATTTGCTGGAGCCGCCACGCGCCTCGGGCCCGTAGCTCTGGGTCTGGGTGACGTTGTAGCCGTGGCCCAGCGCCAGGCCCTGGCCCATGATCTTGCCCAGGGTGATGATCCCCTGGCCGCCGAGGCCGGAGAAACGGATTTCAAAACGGTCGAGTTCCTGTTGCGCCTTCATCTACCTGCCCCCTTTGCGGCCTGCTTGAGGAAGTTCTCCTGCATGGCGTAGTAACGCTCCTCGTAACCGGGCCGCCCCCGGTCCACGAACACGCCGATAGGCATGCGGCCCGCACGCTTGTCCTCGGGCAATTCGTTGTAGCGCTCCAGGGGGATGGCCGTGGACTTGAGCCATTTGTACATATCCACCGGGGTCTTGTACTTGTTCTTGCGGCCGAACTGGGTATGGCAGGGCGTGACGGCCTCCACCAGGCTGAATCCGGGCCGTTCCAAGGCCTCGACCATGATCTTTTCCAGTTGATTGACATGGAAGACCGTGCCGCGGGCCACGTAATTGGCCCCCGCGCCCCTGGCCAACTCCACGATATCGAAGCTGTGGTCCAACTGGCCGTAGGGATTGGTCATGGTGGTGGACCCTTCGGGCGTGGCCGGGGAACTTTGCCCGCCGGTCATGCCGTAGATGCTGTTGTTCAGGATCATGGCCGTGACGCCGATATTGCGCCGGGCGGCGTGGATCAGGTGATTGCCGCCGATGGACAGGGCGTCACCGTCGCCCATAAGGGCGATAACATGAAGATGCGAATTGGACATCTTGATGCCCGTGGCGAAGCTCAATGCGCGCCCATGGGTGGTGTGCACGGTGTTGAAGTCCACGTATACGGCCAGCCGCCCCGAGCAGCCGATGCCCGCCACCACGACAACGTCATCCTTGGGAATACCCAGCGAATGGATGGAACGGATCAAGGTGCCGAGCACGATGCCGTGGCCGCAACCCGCGCAGAGGACGTGCGGGAACTTCTTATTATGCCTCAGATACTGGTGAATGATTTCGTTTCCGGTGATGTTGCTCATACGGCTACCCCTGCATGATGACCTTGAAGATTTCCGAAGGCGTGACGATCTGGCCGTCCACGCGGTTGATCGTCCTGACCGCCGCATGGCCCATATTGACGCGCTTCACCTCGCGGGACATCTGGCCCATGTTCATTTCCGGGACCACCAGGGTCTTGGCGTGGGCCAGGATCTTTTCCGTCTGCCTGCGGGGATACGGGAACAGGGTCATGAGCTTGAGCAGCCCGGCCTTGACCCCGTGGCTCCGGGCCTGCTGAACGGCCAGTTCGGCCGAACGGGCCACCGATCCGTAGGCAATGACGCAGACGTCGCAGTCCTCGGTCATGATCTCTTCGACGATCTGGATGTCGTAGAAAAATTGATCGATCTTGCGATGAATACGCTCCATCAGTTCCACAACCTCCTCGGGCCGCTGGGTGGGAAACCCGTTACGGTCGTGCGTCAGGCCAGTGACGTGAAAGCGGTAGCCTGAGCCGAGGGGCGGCATGGGCGGCACGCCGCGCACGGTCTCCTCGTAGGGCTTGTACCACTCGGGCGGCATGGACGGCACGGTGCGCGAAAAGACCTCGTACTCGCCCTCGTTGGGAATCTCGATCTTCTCGCGGGTATGGGAGGTGACTTCGTCCAGGAGCAGGATGACCGGCGTGCGGTATTTCTCGGCCATGTTGAAGGCCGTGATGGTCATGTCCAGGCACTCCTGCACGTTGGAGGCGGACAAAACGATGATGGGATGGTCGCCGTGGGTGCCCCATCTCGCCTGCTGCACATCCCCCTGGGCCGGACTGGTGGGCAGCCCGGTGGACGGCCCGCCCCGCATGACGTTGACCAGGACCATCGGGGTCTCGGCCATAACGGCGTAGCCCAGGTTCTCCTGCATGAGCGAGAAGCCGGGACCGGAAGTGGCGGTCATGGCCTTGCGCCCGGAAAGGGAGGCCCCGATGACCGCGCCCATGCTGGCGATTTCGTCCTCCATCTGCATGAATACGCCGCCCTCCAACCGGGGCAGGCGGGCGGCCATGATCTCCATGATCTCCGAGGACGGGGTGATGGGATACCCGCCGAAAAACGAGCATCCGGCCAACAGCGCGCCTTCGACAACGGCTTCGTTGCCCAACGCGAATATCTCGGTGCGTTTCCTTGGTCTGGGCATGTCGGTCAAGCCCCCTTCCCGGCCGGTTTCTTCTTTGGCGGCACGGCTTCGGCGTCCTTTTCGGACAGCCCGTTTTCCATGGGTTCCTTGTCGCTGACCACGATGGCGAAATCCGGACAATGCAGTTCGCAGAATCCGCACCGTATACAGTCTTCCTCGCGCTCTACCACGGCCTTGCCTTCCAGGCTCAGGCCGAGGACCTTGCCCGGACAAAATTCGACGCAAATGCCGCAGCCTTTGCACCAATCCGGGTAGACGGTCACTTTGTTCCTGCCTTTGTTCTTACGGGACATAGCTCCTTCCAGGGCTGCTGAAATTCCTCGGGCCGGGCCCGAGCAAGACGAAAAAAAATCTCCCAAGGCATCCGTTCCTTACGGTACCCAGTTGATTTTCTAACAGGTTTTTTCACCCTGTCCAACGATTTCGAAAAATTGATTTTCCCTTGCAAAAAATAAACGCGAAAAAACGCGAAATGCGCCCGGAGGAAATCCCTCCGGGCGCATTTTTTACAAGGAAAAAAACAAAAATCAGGCGGCGAGCACGGCCAGCGCGTTGATCACCGAGGCGGCCAACGCGCTGCCACCCTTGCGCCCTTCCACGGAGATATAGGGGATGTCCCTGCTCATGAGCAGCGCCTTGGACTCGGCCGCGTTCACGAATCCCACGGGCATGCCCACGACGAGCGCGGGGATTGCGGCGCCGTTGTCCGCGTGCTCCACCAGCCGGATAAGCGCGGTGGGCGCGTTGCCGATCACCCAAATATCCGGCTTCAGTTCGGCCACGGCCACGTCCACGGCGGCCTTGGCCCGGGTAATGCCCTCGGCTTTGGCCCGCGCCATAACACGCGGGTCGTTCATCAGGCAGTGCACGGCGCAGCCAAGCGGATCGAGCCTGCGCACGGGCATGCCGCGCCGGGCCATCTCCGTATCGGTGACGATCACGGCCCCGTTTTTCAGGGCATTGAGTCCGTTTTCCACGGCCTTTTCATGAAAGCGAACCAAGGAAAGCATCTCAAAATCCGCCGTGGTGTGGATCATGCGGCGGACGATCGCCCATTGCGGCCCCTGAAAGGGACGCGGTTCAGGCACCTCGGAATCGATGATCCGAAAGGATTCCGCTTCGATGTCCTCGGGTTTTTGAAAACTTTGAAAGGTTATTCCAGTCAAGACCGCACCCTCCCGGTACAATTTTTCATCATTTTCACTCCGGTTTTTTCCCAAAAAACGAAACGGCCCGGAACTCTTTTCACTCGTTCCCCGGACCGTTTCGGCTGTCGGCAATCCATTTTGCGGGCCGCCCCGCTCCCGTTTCCTAACGATCCCGCGCCTGGTAGCGGGACAATTGGGCCTCCAGACGGCGGCTGTAGGAGGTCAAGATGAAGCAGATCAGAAAATACAGACAGGCGATGGTGATCCAAATCTCGAAGGATGCGACGGTCTCACGGTTGTCCACCTGGATACCGGTGCGGGTCAGTTCGATGACGCCGAGGATGGCGGCCAGGGACGTGTCCTTGGTCAGGGAAACGAATTGGTTGACGAAGGACGGGATCATGTTGCGCAGAGCCTGGGGCAGAATGATCAGCTTCATGGCCTGCGCGTGGGACAGTCCGGTGGACCGGGCGGCCTCCATCTGGCCCATGGGCAACGCCTTGACGCCCGCGCGGACGATTTCGCCCACATAGGCCCCGGTGAAGACCATGAAACAGAACATAGTCGTGGAAAAGGCGGGCATGGTCTGCCCGGTGATGACCGGGGCCAGGTAGTAGAACCAGAATATGAGCAGCAGAAGCGGCATGCCGCGAATGACTTCGATGTAGCAGACTGCGGGAATCTTCACCCACCAGCGCCGCGACATGCGCATAAGGCCGGCGGCCAGGCCGATCCAGAAGGCGCCGAAGATGCCGAAGAAGGCCAGGATGACGCTGGCCACCAACCCTTCCGGATTGTGAATGAAGGGGAAGCGCCAGTCGAAAGAGGTGGTCCCGTAGAGGAAATAGTCCAGATTGCTAAATGCGATATCCCAATGCATGGCCTCCCCCCTAATACATGACCTGAATCATGAAGTGCTTGTTGTACATGGTGATGCAGAACGAGACGACCAGGGAGATCGCCAGGTAGATCAACAGGGCAACGGTGAAGGCTTCGAAGGGCATGGCGTGGTAGGACTCGATCTGGGTGGCCTGGTACATGAGGTCGGTGACGCCCAGGACCATGACCAGGGACGAGTTCTTGATCAGGTTCAACGCCTGGGAAATGAGCGGCGGAATGACGATGCGCAGGGCTTGGGGCAGGATCACGTAGCGGTATCCCTGAAGGAAGGAGAGCCCCACGGCGCGGGACGCCTCAAGCTGGTTCTTGGGGATGGAAAAGATGCCCGCCCTAATTTCCTCGGCGATGAAAGCCGAGGTGTACACGGTCAGGGCGATGACCCCCATGATAAATTCGACGTTGAGCAGCATCCACTCGCCCACGAAATGATGGCCGAAAAGGGTGAACGGGCCGGGAATCCAGGAGTAGAGGTCGTTCATCCAGTCGTTGATGGCTTTGGGGATGACGAAATGGGAAGCATTGTACCAGAAGAAGATCTGCACGAGCAGCGGCGTGTTGCGGAAGAACTCGGTGTAGGCGAGGCTGAACCATTTGAAGAGCTTGAACGGAGTCATGCGCAGGATGCAAATAATGACGCCCAGAATCATGGCGCAAACAAGGGAGATCGTCGAAATCTGTATAGTGGTGCAGAACCCGTCCCACATCCACTGTGCGGGTTCGCCCGAAAACATCCTGGCCCAATGAAACGTATAATCCAAAATAAAGTCCGTCTGTTGAGGTTTCTGGAAAAAACGGGAGCGCTTTAAGCGCTCCCGGTAAATCGGATCAACAGAATCTTACATGGGCCAGAGTTCCATCTCCCAGCCGGCGGGCAGGTCGTATCCCATCCACTTCTTGAACAGCTTCTGGTAGGTGCCGTCCAACCACATCTCGTTCAAGCTCTTGTTGACGAAATCGCGGAATTCGGAATCATTCTGCGGAACGCCGAGGCCGTAAGGCTCGGAGGAGAAGAAAGCACCGACGATTTCCCACTTCGCGGGATTGTCGTCACCGGCCTTGAGACCGGCCAGGATGCCGGAATCAGTGGTCACGGCCTTCACCTTGCCCTGCTTCAGCGCCATGAAGGCCTGCGGGTACTCGTCATAGGAGATGACCTGGGCCTTGGGCTGCGCGGCCTTGATGTTCTTCTCGGAGGTGGAGCCCTTCACGGTGCCGACCTTCTTGTTGGCCAGATCGGCGGTGGAGGTGATGCCGGAGCCCTTTTCGACCAGCAACTTCTGGCCGTCCATGAAGTAGGTGATGGAAAAGTCGATCTGCTCGTCACGAGAGAACTTGTGGGTCATGGTGGCGGCCAGGATGTCCACGGAACCCTGAGCCAGCATGGGGATGCGGTTCTTGGAGGTGACGACTTTGAACTCGGGTTTCACGCCGATCTTGTCGGCGATGTACTTACAGATGTCCACGTCAAAGCCGACCAGTGCCTTGGAGTCGGGATCGACGAAGCCGAACAGGTTGACGGAGTCCTTGACGCCGCAGACCAGCACGCCCTTGGCTTTCACGTCCTCAAGCTTACCGGCGAACGCGGCGTTGGCCGCAAACGCGAACGACAGGACCAAAGCCAGAATCAATACCAAACGTTTCATGAATCCTCCTCTCTCTTAAGATGTCCGGGGTATGCCAATTAAAGAATTTCCTTCAGGAAGTTCTTTGTGCGCTCGTTTTGGGGATTGCGGAAGAATTCGTCGGGCGCGGCCTGCTCCACGACCACTCCGCCGTCCATGAACAGGACGCGGTCGGCCACTTCGCGGGCAAAGCCCATCTCGTGGGTCACGCAAAGCATGGTCATCCCCTCGCGGGCCAGATCCTTCATGACATTGAGGACCTCGTTGATCATCTCCGGGTCCAGCGCAGAGGTGGGCTCGTCGAAGAGCATGACCTTGGGCTTCATGGCCAGGGACCGGGCGATGGCCACGCGCTGCTGCTGACCGCCGGAGAGTTCCGCCGGATACTTGTGGGCCTGGTCGTGGATGCCCACCCGTTCGAGCAGGTGCAGGGCGATCTCCTCGGCTTGATCCTTGGGCATATTTCTTACTTTGGTGGGCGCCAGGGTGACATTCCGGAGCACCGACAGATGGGGATAAAGATTGAACTGCTGAAAAACAATGCCGATTTCGGCCCGCAGGTCATTGATATTCACGTCCTTGTCCAGGATATTCTTCCCGTCGAACAGGATCTGCCCCTTCTGATATTCCTCAAGTCGGTTGATACAGCGAATGAAAGTGGACTTGCCGGAACCGGACGGACCACAGATGACCAGCACCTCGCCCTTGTCTACGGATTCGGTGATCCCCTGCAAAACGTGAAAATCGCCATACCACTTGTGCAGTTTCTGCACGTCAATCATTGCCATTTGCAGCTGTCTCCGGACCTGAATGTGTAAATAAAAATAAGCCCCCTCCCGTTCGCCGAGTATCCGAACAGGCCGACAAGGCTCCAGTCACAGATAAAAAATATTGTCCGAAACGGAAATAAAGTCAAGGTGTCCGGGGGAAAATACAACTTTGTCAACACCCGAAAAGAGACAATCCCACATCGTTTCCCGGGGCATACCGCCCCCCGGGAAAGACCGCATTGCACTATTTCCCTGGCAAACACCGGCCACGGCATCACGGCGGGACGGATCGGAAACAGCCTAGCGCAGACCGACTTCCCGATAGTAACGCATCGCCCCGGGGTGAATGGGCGCGGACAAACCCTGCAACATGCCGTTTTTTGTCAATCCGGAGAGTGTCGGCTGCTGCGCCTTGAAGGCCTCGAAATTTTCGAAGACTTCGCGGGTTACGGCGTAAACCACGGAGTCTTGGACGTCGGACGACGTCACCAGGGTGGCCTTGACGCCGAAGCTCTCCACGTCATGCCCCGCATTGGCCACTCCCGGGTAGTACTGCATGTTGATGCGCGACGGCACATAGTAGGAATGCAAGACAAACAGGGTATCCACCCCGACGATGGGCACGATGCGTACCTTGCGCTTGCCCTGGACGATCTTCAGGATAGCGGCCGACGGATGCCCCACGGTGTAGAAGAAGGCGTCCAGGGCACCCGCCGCAAACATCTCGACGGCTTCCGCGACCTTGCCCTCCACAACTTCGACGCCCGACAGATCGAGTCCCGCCGCCCGAAAGGCATCCAGGGAATTCTGATGCTGGCCCGACCCCGGATTGCCGATGTTGACCCGGTGCCCCTTGAGATCGCGGATGTCTCGAATGCCGGAATCCTCCCCAGCCACCAAGGTCACGGTTTCGGAATGCAGGGAGAATACAGACTGCAACTTCTCCTGCGGCCCCCGCTCCCGCCACTCGGCGATGCCATGCACAGCCTGGAACTGCCGGTCTGCCTGGGCAATGCCGAACTGAAGGTCCCCGGCGATGACCGCGTTGAGGTTGAACACCGACCCACCCGTGGACTCCACCGTGGCCCGGATATTGTACTTGTCGCGCTTGAAGTTGACCATGTTGGCAATGATCCCACCGAGGGGATAATAGACCCCGGAGATGTCGCCGGTGCCGATGGTCACGAATACGGGATCCGCAGCCGTGTGGGCGTCGGACGGAGTTCCGGCCGGTGCGGCCGCGCGTTTTCCCGGGTCAACGTCGTGCGCCCTCTCCTCGACCGGCGCATCGCCACAGGCCGACAGCAAGGCCGCCGAAACCAACAACATCGCCGCCGCTATCATTACCCTGGCGAACACCATCATGGTTCCTCTCCTCATTGCTGGGGTTGTTGCCACGCAACCGGACACACGCTGGAGTGCTGTCCATTAGACAGAGAATACGCCCTTTTCCGACATCAGGCAAACCAACCCGCTCCATATCGGAAAGAACGCTCCGAAAGATCACGGTCCCGGGTTACGCACTCCCCAGCCGCTCAGCCCCTCCGAGGCCCATTTAAGCCTATCGTAAAACGCGCCGCCGAGCCCCTGCGCCACAACCGCGACAACCCGTCCGGCGGATGGTTTCCGGTTTCAGACGAACCGCCCTCGCCGGGCGGCGCCATAAAAAAAGGCCGCTCCGAAGAGCGGCCTCGCAATTGGTGACGGTGCTGCGAACCTAGTTCAACTCGCGCTCCTGGGGGAACAACGGCAGGTAGCGGTACACCAGGGTCAGGACCAGGAAACCGTAGGCCACGATCATGATCGAGGAGGCGTACTCCACCCAGTTGGGGACGTAAACCTGCCACTGGTCAAAGGGCATGGCCGGGAAGGCGATGGTCTGGACAGTGAAGATGTACCGGTTCAGGGACACGCCGATGCAGTCCAGTATGGCCGCAGTGTACAGCAGGGCCGGACGATTGCGGATGGACGGGGTAATCAGCATGATGGCCGGGACCACGCCGCACAGGATGATCTCCGTGTAGAGCAGCCACTTGCCGTAAACCAGGCCGTAGAACATCTGGTCGAAGGTCAAGCCGACGGAGGGCAGGTAGCCGGTGGCCCATGCCCAGGTGTCGAGGATCTTGAAGAACATGTAGACGGTCAGCATGGTGCCGGCGATCTTGCCCATGAGGGCCTTGGTTTTGAAGTCCACAAGCTTCTTACCGGTCAGCTTCTCCATGAAGGTGCATACCAGGACGGTGAAGACCGGCCCGGAACCCACGGCGGAGAGGACGAACAGGAAGAAGGTCCACGGCCAGATGAAGAAGCCCTCGCGGAAGGCGAAGGGACGGCCGATCAGGACGCCATACATGCCGCCCAGGGAACCCTGGTGGAAGGTGGACAGGAACGCGCCGATACCGGCGAACAACGCCATGTTCACGTGCATGTTGTGCGCCAGGGCGTGGATGAAGGGTACCTTGTTCAACTGCTTCTGCTCCAGGACCAGCGGGACGAACTCGATGATCAGGACGGTGCAGTAGCAAGTGATGCAGAAGATAACTTCGGTCAGCATGGAGTGGACATTCGGATGCCAGTAGCCGAACCACGCGCGGCCGGGCTGCCCGATATCGAGCGTCAGGACCAGCATGGCGCCGGAGTAGCAGATGAAGCCCACGACGACGGTCAGGTTGATGATCTTCTCAAGCTGTTTAATCTTGAGAATGTATTTGAGCAGGCCGGTGAAGAACGCGCCTGCGCCCAGGGCGATGACGGCCAGATCGAAGGTGATCCAGGCGCCGAACCCGAAGTAGTTGTCCAGGCCGGTGGTGCCGATGCCGTTATAAAGGACCAGCACGGCGGCGTAGAGGCCCCACAGGAAGAAGGCCAGAATGACGACCGTCCAGATCAGGAACTGGCCGAAAGAGCAGCGCTGCACCCCTTCCGGGAAGAGTTTGCTATCCATTGTACAGCCTCCTAGTGGTGTCCGCCGGCTTCGGCGTTATAGTTATCGCCCTGCTTGCGGACCCATTCACGCTCGGACATATAGTAGACCTGCGGGTGCAGGCCCAGCTTTTCGAGCAGACGGAACGCATTGGGGCTCTGAATGAGTTCGTGAACCTTGTGTTCCGGATTGTTCAGGTCGCCGAAGGTGATGGCCTTGGTCGGACAGATGTCGGCACAGGCGGTGGTGTACGCGCCCTCGGGCAGGTTCATCGGGTCCTCGCCGTCCAGACGGGCCTTGTCCTTGGCTTCCAGATAGCGGGAGTGGCAGAAGTTGCACTTCTCGACCACACCGCGCGGGCGAACCGAAGTAGACGGGCTGAGGCCCTTGTCCATGCCTTCGGGCCAGAGCGGATCCCACCAGTTGAAGTACCGTGCATGGTATGGGCAGGCAGCCATGCAGTACCTACAGCCGATGCAGCGGGGATAGATCTGGGAGACGATACCGCCCTCCTCATTCTTATCCGTGGCCACGACCGGGCAGACGGGCACGCAGGCCGGGTTGCCGCACTGCATGCAGGGACGCGGCAGATAGGCGGTCTCATGCTCCGGGAACGACTTCCCGTTGGACAATTCGTAGACGTTCATCCAGGTCAGGGTCCTGAGCTTATTGGACGCGTCGTCGCGCGGCTTGGTCAGGGCCTGGACATAGTTATAGGGGTCGCTTTTGGTCATGGGAGCGATATTGTTTTCCACCTGGCAGCCGACCATGCAGGCGCCGCAGCCAGTGCATTTGTCAATATCGATGACCATGCCCCATTTGATCTTGAATTCTTTAAAATGACTCATGTCGGTTCCCCCTAGATTTTGGCGACATTCACAGTGGAACCGGCCCATGTGGAGGCGCCGGCGGCAGCCTCCGAGCTCACCGTGAGAATCTTGTAGACATTATCGCCCTTGCCCTTCGAGAACTCGTCGCCCACGGTGTGGCCCAGCCCCAGGGGAGCGGCCACGACGCCGGGCATGACGCCTTCGAAGATCTGCACCAGGGCTTCGCATTCGCCCTTCCCTCCGGAGAGCTTGACCATGGAGCCGACGGAGACGCCGAGCTGCTTGGCCGTGGCCGAACCCATCATGACGACCATGTGGTCGCCGACCAACTGGTTGTTGCTGATGGTGCACGGCGCGTTGGGCGTGGTGGCCCGATTGGCGGTGCCGACGCTGAGCAGGGTATAGGGAACGAGTCCCACAGCGCCGGTACCCTTGACGGGGACTGCGGCCTTGCCCAGGACGTTGGCGGCCAAGCTGGCGGCCACGGGGGTTTCGCCCTCGACCACAAAGGCCTCACCGCCCTGCAACGCATCCATGTCCGCGCCGATGGCGTCCACCTTGGCCCCCAGGACCTCCTCGAAGGTCTCGAAGCCGAGGTCTGCCAAGCCGAGGATGAACGTCGCGGCGTTGGCCGCGTTCACGGACGGCTTGGAAACCGGCACGCCCAGGGAGTAAGTCGCGGCGGCCAGGCCGTAGGGGCTGGCCAGGTCGTCGAACCGCTCGTAGGGATGCAGGCTGGGCAGAACCAGGTTGGCCGTGGCCGTGGTCTCGGTCTGGACCATGTCGAAGGCCACGGTGAAACCGGCCTTGATTTTTTCGGGCAGGGCGTAGGCCGGGTTGGCCTCGTAGACAAACAGCAGGTCGGTATTCACGCCGTCCAGGATGTCCGCCCTGAGCATCTCGGAGCGGCTCATGGCGGAGGGGATGGCCTTGGCGAACTCGGGCAGGGCCTTCATGGCCCCGCCGAGCAGCAGGTTCAGGGCGAAAGCCGCGCCATGGGCGGCCACGGGCCCCGCGGGAACGACCACCGGATTGGAGGCGGTCAGCAACTGCTTGGCCAGGGCGGCCATCTGGTCGGCCTTGACGCCGGTGGCAGCCTCGACCTTGGCCGGGCTGTATTCGCTCATGACCATGGACCGGAACAGGTCGAAGTCGGCAGCGCCGACCGTCTTCCCGGCCTGCAGGACATAGTAGGCGAGGCCCAGGGTGAAGGCGGCCATGCCCTCGGCCGGAACCGGGACCCACTTGGAGGTCACGGAAGCGGTCTTGGTCTGCATGGGACCGGCGAAGATGAACTTGCCGGACTCATTGGCCGCAAAGGATTTCAGGTTGGCCACGGTCGGCCCCCAGGACTCCAGGGCGTCGGCCCCGGCCAGCAGGACCAGGTCCGCGCCTTCCAGGTCATAGCCGACCTGCCCGGCACCACCCATCAGGCCGGTCCAGGCCTTGTCGGCCGCCTGCATGTCGCAGGGCATGACGTAGAAGGCGTCGCTGCCCTTGTCGTTAAGCAGTGCGGAAAAGACCTCGTTGACCGTGCCGGTCTGATCGCCGGAGATGACCGCGACCTTGGAACCGGCTGCGGCCAGCTTCTCGGCCACGACTTCCTGGGCTTTCTCCCAGGAGATCTCCTGACCGTCGAGCATGGGGGCCTTGATCCGGTTCGGGCTGTTCTTGACCTGGACGCCGTTGGCGCACAGGGGGCAGATGCCACCGCCGGAGAGCGGGTTGTCCACGTTGCCCATGGTCCCGAAGGCTTCACCGGCCACGGTGCGAACCTTAACGGCACAGCCGGACTCGCACATCTTGGACACGGTGGGTTTGGCCTCGACCGCCCCGTATTTCAGTTTGGGGATCCAAGGCCAGTTCTGGGTCCAGATGGAAACATCATCAAGGGCTTTCCAAACCGTCGGAGTAAAAAGAATACCGACGGTGGCGCCCGCACCCAACTGAATAAAAGTTCTGCGTGCTACGCTCATTCTCAGTACCCCTTTACTTGTGACAGGTGTAGCAGGCGTTGGGCTGGCCCTTGAGGGCGTGACACCGTTCGCACTTCCACATCTTCATGGTCGTCTTGCTGTATCCCGACAGGACGTTGCGCTGGAGGGCCGGCGGCACGTCGTTCGTCTGGATATCCTTCGGGTGGCAGAGATTGCAGTTCTGCTCGGGGGCCTCGCCCTCGAAAACCGAGGGATCGACGACGTCGGACAGTTCCTTCTTCATGCTCGCCAGTTCCTCGATGGAGAGGTTCTTGTGCGAGGCATGCGAGAAATAGACGTTGTCCGGCTGGTACTGATAGTTGAGCCAAGGAACTTCCTTGCCCTGGATCAGGTACTTGACCACGTACTCGCGCTCGGCCTGCATCTTGTCCTCGTCCGAAGAAGCAAGATTGTCCTCGATGGCACCGATTCCGGCCTTCATGATGGCCGCGTAGTCGTTCAGGTCGATCCCCTCTTCGGCGATGGCTTCCCGAGCCTCCTCGGGATCGACCGCGTGACACTCGGCGCACACTTCGTTGGTCGGGAAACCGGCATAAGAGCCGTCATCCCGGAAATAGTGACAACTTTCGCAATCCATCCCCTGTCCGTCCACGTGCACGGCGTGACTGAACCACACGGGCTGTTCCTCTTCAGCGAAGAACAGGCCGGGAATTACAGCCCAACCCAAGACGCAGGTAGCCAGGAAGCCGATGATGAAAGGGAACACCCCCCCACACCGTTTCGACGTTTTTCTTTCCTCCATAACCTCGCCCCATCACTCTAAAGTTAATGTGAAAATCACACCAATTAAACTACGTTCCCATACGGCACCAATCGTTTTCGTGTCAAGGGAATATGAAAATTTTCACGATCTCACTGACAACGAAAACTTTAGGCATTCCAGCAGGTAACCCACCGGCAAAGACCGTAATCTATTTCTTCGTCCGGCCGTAGACATCATCGAAACGGACGATGTCGTCCTCCTCCAGATACGGCCCGCTCTGGATCTCGATGATGTCCAGCGGGACCTTGCCCGGATTGCCCAGCCGGTGCTGGGCGGCCTTGGGAATATCCACGGACTGGTTTTCCACCAGGACGCGCGGCTCGTTATTCACCTCTACCTCGGCCGTGCCGGCCACCACCACCCAGTGCTCGCTGCGATGGTGATGCATCTGCGAACTCAACCGCGCCCCGGGACTGACCTGAATGCGCTTGATCTTGTACTGGGGCCCTTCCTCAAGCACCGTGTAGTTGCCCCACGGGCGGTAAACCGTGATATGGCTCTCCACCAACCGGCTGCCCTCGGCTTTGAGGGCGGCGACCACATCGCGAACGCTCTGCACGCTGTCCATGGGACAGGCCAGGGTCGCGTCGCGGGTCTGAACCATGATGGTATCCGTCAGGCCCGAAGCGGCCAGCTTGCCGCCCTCGCTGATAAGCAGGCAGTTCCTGCAATTGATGGCCAAGACGTCGCCCCGGATCACGTTGCCGTCCGGGTCCTTGTCGCCCAGCCGGTACATGGCCTCCCAACTGCCCAGGTCGTCCCATTCGAATCCGGCGCGGACCACGGTGATGTTGTCGATTTTCTCGACCACGCCGTAATCCACCGAAATATCGGGGAGGTCGCGATATCCTTGAGCCAGCGGGGTCTCCTTCCGCCCTTCCCACCAATCCCACAGGACCGGCTCGCAACGGGCCACCTGGGTCAGGAAGTTCTCGGCCGCGAACAGAAACATGCCGCTGTTCCACAGATGGGTGCCCTCACGCAGGAAACGGTCGGCGGTCAAGAAATCCGGTTTCTCCACAAAGCCCTTCACGGAATAGGCGTTGTCGCCGAGGTCTTCGCCCAAAGCGATGTAGCCGTAGCCGGTTTCAGGCTTGTCCGGCCGCACGCCGAAGGTCACGAAGCGCTCCTGCGCAGCCATCTCCGAACCGCGCGCCAGGTCGGCCGCCCAGGCCTCGCCGTTGCGGATGAGGTGGTCGGACGGAAAGACTGCGGCCAGGGCCTTGGGGTTGGCTTCGACCACTTTGTCCAAGCCGAGCATGATGGCGGGCAGGGTATTGCGCCCCAACGGTTCGGCCAGAACCTGTCCCTTCAGGGACGGCTCCAGGACCGCCACCTGCTTGCGGACTTCGAAGACGTGCTCCTCGTTGGTCACCACCCAGACGTGATCGGGCGAAAAAACCGTCAGCACGCGGGCCACGGTCTGTTGCAGCAGGGTGGTCGCCCCCCCCAGGACCAGGAGCTGCTTGGGCAGCAGATTCCGGGAAAGCGGCCACAGGCGGGTGCCTGACCCGCCGGCCAGAATAATGGCGTGGCAATCTTCGGAAAGCGTCCGCTCAACGGGAGGGATCTGGTTCATGCGATCAACCTTCGAAGATAAAAGGTGATTCGAAATCGGCCAGAGCAGGCAGTTGCAGGTCCTTCTGGGAAAGGATGGGCTTCCGGCCCGCCAGGGGCGCGTCCCAATCCATGCCGACGTCCGGGTCGTTCCAGACCACGCCGCCCTCGTGAGCGGGGGAATAGGGCGCATCCACCTTGTATTGAAATTCGGTGTCCGGCATGGTGGTCACGTAGGCATGGCCGAATCCCTTGGGGATGAACATGCGCTTGAAATTGGCGGCGCTCAGGACAAATTGCGCCACCCGGCCGTAAGTGGGCGAGCCCTTGCGCAGATCGACCACCGCATCCAGAACCGCGCCGCGCGTCACCCAGACCAGCTTGGCCTGGGCCACAGGCGGCACCTGGAAATGGAAGCCGCGCAACACGCCTGCGTCCTTGGAGTAGGCGTGATTATCCTGAATGAATTCACAGTTTATACCGATCTCTCTGAAATGATTGATATTGTAACTTTCCAGAAAAAAACCCCGCTCGTCTTGAAAGACCTGGGGGACCAAAACAAGCAGTCCGGGAAACTCCGTCTCGTGGATCTGCACTCATGACTCCTTGTGGAAAATGAACGAATGGTGATCATGTAGCCGAGTTCGCCCGGAGACACAACCCCGACCAGGTTTCCCGACCACGCCCCATTACAAAATATACTGTGAATGCGGTTCACATTTCGAGCGCAGTTTGCTAGGGCTCTGTGAGGAAGTTCACCTCAGCCGTTCATGGGTGCATTTACATGAATTTTCTGGACATCATTCTCATTTGCGTCACCGTCCTCTTCCTCCTGCGCGGTTTCTTCCGCGGCCTGGTTCAGGAAGTCCTGTCGCTCATCGCCGTGGTCCTGGCCATATTCCTGGCCTCCCGATTCGACGACGTCCTGGCTCCACACCTCAAACTGTACATCGCCAACGACATCACGGTCAGCGCCCTGTCCTACTCGCTCATCTTCATCGGCACCCTTGTGGTGGTCTGGCTGATAACCAAGCTGATCCGCAGCGTGCTGGACATCTCGCTGCTCGGCTGGATAGACCGCACCCTAGGCGGGGTCTTCGGCCTGCTCGAAGGCGTACTCATCTGCCTGGTCGGACTCATGTTCCTCCAGACCTTCGCGCCGCACGCGGACCTCTTGGCCGAATCGTACATCGCGCCCAAGGCCCAGCACATGGTCAACACGCTGGGTGAATACGTGGACCTGCCCGAGGCCGTGGATTCCGCCAGGAACGCGCTAGGCATCCGCGAAAGCGAAAAGGCCGAATAGCGGCTCTTTCTTCAACCCCTTCCCCGCTTCGGCAAGGAGATTCGCCATGAGCGAAACAAACCACGACGCCCCGGCCGCGGCCCTGGGCGAACTGCTCGAAGTCATCGACGCCCTGATCGCACCCGGCGGCTGCCCCTGGGACAAGGAACAGACGCCCCTGACCCTGTGCGACTACCTGGCCGAGGAATCCTTCGAGCTCATCGAGGGCATACGCTCGGGCAATCCCCGCGAAGCCATGGAGGAACTGGGCGACGTCATGTTCATCCTGCTGTTCATGGCCACCTTGTACGAACGCGCGGGGTCGCACACCCTGACCGATTCCCTGAACTACAGCGCTGCCAAGATGATCCGCCGCCACCCCCACGTCTTCGGCGACAAGCACTTCGACAATATCACCGAGCTGTGGGACAATTGGGAGAAAACCAAGCGCGAGGAAAACAAGGACACGGACCGCAAAAGAGTCTTCGACTCCCTGCCCTCGGGACTGCCGCCCATGCTCAAGGCGTACCGCATCCACTCCAAGGCCGCGCGCAACGGGTTCACTTGGCAGTCGGACCGGGACGTGGAAGGACAATTGCGGGACGAATGGGACGAATGGCAGGAGGCCCTGGCCTCGGGCCACGCCGAGGACTCGGAACGCGAGTTCGGCGATTACCTGTTCACCCTGGTGGAACTGGGGCGGCGCAAAGGCATCAAAGCCAACGCGGCGCTGAACTTCGCCAACCAGAAATTCCTGGCCCGGTTCGCCAAAATGGAGGAACTGGCCGAAATGCGCGGCCTGAACCTGCCCGACCTGAGCCTGGACGAAATGAACGCCCTATGGGACGAGGTCAAGGATTGGGAACGGTCCTAGCCGAACAGATACACCAAAAGATAGAATACGGCAGCGCCCGCGCCGATGGCTGCATACAGCAGCATTCACGGTAGGCAGCGCGATCTGAACTTCCTGTAGAGCAAAAAGCCCGCGGCCGCTCCGGCGGCCACGGCGGCGATCAGTATCATGGTCTTGTCCATGGAACCCTCCCCGGCCACCTCGGGCCATTGATCCCCTTCCGGCCCGACCGACTCAGGGCCAGCCCGTGCGTCCGGTCCCGAAGAAGACATTCAGAATGTAATACGAGGCGAACAGGGTCCCGATAATGGTGATCCAGACATACAGCCTCGGCAGCACCGGACGCTGCCAGCGGTGCAGAACCACGCCCACCAGAACGCTGAGAATGACGGCGACAATCAGCCATGTTACGTCGATGTTCATGGGACCTCCGTTTTCCCATCTTACACACAGTTGTATTCATTGGGCAATATTTTTTCACCACCCCCCTAAACCTCTGAAGGGAAAAGCCGATAAAACGGATAGGCGTTATTTCCGTCCTGAAGGCAGGAGGGTGCGTTATGACCATGGCAATCGGCGGTTTCGGAAGCTACTCGCCGTTCGATCAACAAACGTTCGGCGCGGCCGTGGTTTCCGAGACCCTGGACTACATGAACGACAGCGGCCCGAGCCCCGCCCCGGTGGATGAGGTTTCCGCCGAAGCGTCGCTCGTCTCTAAAACCCTGGATTACATGAACCCCGGGACCTCGACGGCAGACAAGGCCGGCCTGGCCCAGAGCTACAACTTCCAGACCGATGTCCTCGGCCCCTACGCCACGGGCTCGGTCTTCGACACCATCATCTGAAGGTCCGGAGATAACGCCTCGGCAAAAAGCCCCGCCGCCCCTTGCCGGGACGGCGGGGCTCCACTTCCGTCCGCGCCGGGATATTTCTTTCACAAAAAGTCCATCCGCCATAGTATATCCATACAAGAAGGCCCGACCGCCTTCCCTCAACCGCAACACCCAAGAGGCGACCATGCCGAACAAAACGATACGGGACCGCGCGGCGGGAGCTCTGATGGGCGCCTGGATCGGCGACGGCCTTGGACTGGGACCGCATTGGTACTACGACCTGGACGAGTTGCGCCGGGACTACGGCCCCTGGATCAGCGACTACGCCGACCCCATGCCGGGCCGATACCACGACGGCATGAAGGCGGGCCAGTTGTCCCAATCGGGATTCATCCTCAAATTGACCGTCCGCTCCCTGATCGAATGTGGCGATTACGACGAGCCGGACTTCCTCCGCCGCATGGATGCCGAGCTTTTCCCGCTGCTCAACGGCGAACCGGCCAACGGGCCGGGCGGCTACACCAGCCAGTCCATCCGCGAGGCTTGGCGCAGGCGGGTATTGCAAAAACGTCCCTGGGGCGAAACCGCCGGGCATGCCGACACCACCGAGGCCATCGAACGCACCCTGGCCATGGCCGTGCGCTACGCCCTCGATCCGGCCCGCTTGGCCGAAACGGTCAGCCGCAACGCGGCCCTGACCCAGGCGGACGACCTGGTCCTGTCCCTGACCGTGGCCTACGGCGCGGTCCTCGCCCAGATCGTCCAGGGCTACCCCCTCGACGCCCGCCTGTCCGACAGACTCATGGATCTCGTCAAGAAGGGCACCCTGCCTTTCCACGCCGTCACCCGCGAGGGGCTCAAGCCCCCGAGGCCCGGCGATCCCGACCCGCCGCGCGCGGGCCGCTTTGCCTCTCCAGACGCCCTGCTCTCTCCGAGCTACATGGCTCGGGCCGCGTCCGATCCGGACATCCGCATCGAGCCCGCCTGGAAAGTTTCGCTCGTCTACGGCATGCCCTGCGCCGTCTATCACATGCTCCCGGCGGCCTACTACCTGGCGGCCCGGTTCGGCGATGATTTCGAATCCGCCGTACTGCACGCGGTGAACGGCGGCGGCCAGAACCAGGCCCGGGCCATTCTGACCGGAGCCCTGGCAGGCGCCCGGGCGGGATTGTCCCGCATCCCCGAACGATTCATCAACGGCCTGGAGGAGGGCGAAACCCTGCGCGCCCTGGCCCTCGCCCTGGCCGAACAGGCGGCGGACAATCCGTCCCGAGGATAGGAGAACGGCATGAGCGCAAGCCGATCCGACAGCCACGCCGTGATCTACCTCTCCCACGGCGCGGGACCACTGCCCCTGCTCGGGGACCCGGCTCACGCGGAAATGGTCCGGAACCTGAATGTCCTCGCCGCCCGAATTCCCAGGCCGTCCGCCATCCTGGTCATCAGCGCCCACTGGGAAGAAACGATCCCCACCGTGACCGTGGGGGACCGCCCGCCGCTATTCTACGATTACTACGGCTTTCCCCCGGCATCCTATGCCATCGCCTATCCCGCTCCGGGCGACCAGCCCCTGTCGGACGCGGTCCGGGACATCCTGGCCCGCAACGGCGTGGACTGCGGCATGGAATCCGAGCGCGGTTTCGACCACGGACTGTTCGTCCCGCTGAAGATCATGTACCCCGAGGCGGACATTCCCTGCGTCCAGCTTTCGCTCGTCAAGGGGTTGGACCCGACAACGCATCTGGCCCTGGGCGAGGCCCTGGCCGGACTCGACCGGGAAAATATGCTCATCCTCGGCTCGGGCTTCTCCTTCCACAACATGCGCGCCTTCTTCACCCCGGACACGGTCGAAACCGCCCAAGCCAACGAAGCATTCCAGCAATGGCTCACGAAGACCTGTGCCGACCCGGCCCTGACCATCGGTGAACGCCGAAGCAGGCTGGCCCGCTGGGAAACCGCCCCCCGGGCCCGCTACTGTCACCCCCGCGAGGAACATCTGCTGCCATTGCACGTTTGCTGTGGCGCGGCGGGCCGCCCGTGTGACGAGTATTTTTCCCTGACCATCTTCGGCAAGAGCGCGACCACCTGCCTCTGGCGGCCGACCGGAAACGGCGCGAAGTAATCTCCCGGCCACGGCAAAAGCAAGAGCCTCGCTCGGAGGCTCACCCTTCTTGCCAGCCTGACACAGGCCTAAAGCTTAAGCCAATTCCCGGCCACATTCCGGCAAAAATCCATGGACTGCGCAATAAAGAGCGGGAAACGACCGTGGGACCCGGCAAGAACTTCGTCGGCGAACCGGAATTTCGCATCGAGGAAATCCAGTTCCAGATGGAACCGGAACCCATAGGACGCGTTGCCGACCCGAAAGCACTGGTTGGCGCAGGCCGCGCCAGTAACCAGAAGCTCGGCTCCTCCGGGCAGGTCGAAGGTATCCGCGTGGGCCTCCATAAACGGTGGAATCGCCCCAGCCCGCCCCAGAACCGGGTCCCGCGCGCCCGATGCCGTCAGGACGAGTTGCCCGTAGCCGGACTCCGATTTGGACATGGCCCGGACGGACGCGCCGTGGGCCCGGGCCAGAAGCAGACAGCCCAGACAGATGCCCGCCACAGGCTTGCCCGCAGCGTCGAAGTCGCGCATGAGCCGCAGGAGCGCCGGGAAATGCGGCGAGCGCGCATCGTCCCAGGCTTGTTGCGGGCCGTCCAGAACCACCAGCCGGTCATATCCTTCCGAGGACGCGGGCAGCGCCTCCCCAACCCCGGCCCTGACGGTGGTCAGCAGACACCCACGCCGCGCCAGCTCCTTGGTGAAATTGCCGCCGGACGACTCGTCCGAATGCCGAACCACCAGCACCCGGGAACCGATGATTCCGTCCCCGGGGCACGGCTCCACCGTGACCCGGGTCTCGTAAAACGGCGTGCCCCCGCCCACCACGGACGCAATATCCCGGGTCAGCCGATTGACCCCATGGCCCGCCTTGTTCCAGCCGCCTCGCTCGGCCACAAGCACGTCCGGGCGCATGGCCCCGTCCGCCTTGAGCTGCGCCATGAGCCTGCCGTGGGGACTGCGCACCAGCACGAGGCCGCCGTCCGCGACACCCCGCCTGCGGGCCTCGTCGGCGTTCAGGGCCACTGTGGGCAGGGCGTCGTGCCCGGCCATGGTCCGTTCGGAGCAGAGATGATCATGGGGCGCGATGGTCAGAAGATTGTATGGATACTCCGGGTCCCCGGCCAGGAGAACGGCCGGATCGAACTCGGTCATGAACCGGAATTTGCCGGATTCGGTGGGGAATACGCCGTCCGCATACGGCACCATGGGCGCGTCCAGGCGAACCGGGCCCCTGCGCACGCTTTCCAGGTCCGTGCCCTGCGCCCAGAGCGGCGCGCAGATCCGATTCAACCAGTCGTCCACAGGCCGCCGGTATTCCCCGGCAAACGGGAACCGTGCGGCCAATTCCTGGAACATCCGGAATTCGGACATGGCTTCCCCCACAGGTTCGATGGCCGGATTCACCGGCCCCGCGAAGTTGTGGCCGTAACCCGCCACGAGGTCTTCCTCTTCGAGAAAGGTGGTGGCGGGGAGAAAAACATCGGCCAATTCGGCGGTGTCGTCCAGGAAATGCCCGGAGTAGACGACCATCTCGGCCTTTTTGAAGGCCATGGCGACCTTGTCCGCGTTGGGAGCCATGCATGCGGGATTGCCCGCCGTAACCACGATCATGCGGATCTCCGGGGCGCGGGCATTCAAGATCTCCTCGCCCAGCCTGGCGACGAGCAAGGTCCGGCGGCCCGGGTGCAGATGGTCGCCCCACCAGGCCTGGTCGTAGGGACCGTACTCCTCGAACCCCTGGCTGACCCCGCCTCCCGGCACTCCGAGAATGCCCGCGATGCCGCCCAGGGCGTCAATGGGCCGAATGATGTAATGGGCATGCGCATGGCGATGCAGCCCCCAACCGAGCAGGATGGAGGTCGGGAACCTACGCATGAGGGTATCGGCCAACAGCTCGGCCCCGGACAAGGGCACTCCGGCCAGAGCGCAAAGTTCGGGCGCGGCGAAGCCGTCGAGAATGGCCTTGAATCCGGCCCAGCCCTCGGCCCGGTTTTCAAGAAAATCGCGGTCCTCGGCCCCGGCGGCAAGGATGAGCTTGGCGGCGGCCATGGCCAGGAAGCCATCGCGCCCCGGCCTGGGCCGAATGTGGTCGGTGGCGAAATCCACGGACCGGCTGCGTACCGGGTCGATGACCACCACGCGGCCGCCGCGCCTCTTGACGTCCCTGGCGATCCTGACCAGGGAGATGTTGGTGGACGCGGGATTGCGCCCCCACAGGATCATGGAGTTGGAATTATAATGATCCAGAGGATCGTGGGACACGCGCTGGCCGAAGTCGAGATTCTGGGCCGCCTGCCCCGCTCCGCCGCACAGGGAGCCGCGCAGGGTCGTGACCCCGCCGAGCAGATTGAAGAAATACTTGTTCAGGAGCTTGAGGGCCGTGCGTTCGCCGTATCCCTGATAGTACAGGATCGCCTCGGGCCCTGATTCGGCGACCACCCGCTTCAGTTTGTCGGCCACCAGGTCCAGGACCTCATCCCAGGAGGCCAGCCGCCACCGGCCAGCCACCTTGCGCAGGGGATGGGTAATCCGCTCGGCGCTGTATACGCGCTCAATGTATCGGGCTGCCTTATGGCACGATGCCCCCCGGGTCAGGGGATGGTTCGGGTCGCCCGACAGCCCGGCCAGCCGCCCGTCCTCCACCGCGGCAACGAGGCCGCAGGTGTTTGGGCAGTCCCGCGTGCAGGTAGTCACGATCTCACGTCGGCTCATTGTCCATACTTCCTGATTGCGCTTTTTCCCGTCCTGTTCGCGGGCATCCGCACGGGCGGCTCCCGTCCACGATCATGAGGTCGCACAATCGAACGCCGCGATCAAGTCCCGCGCGGACCACATGTCACGCATATGCATGTTTGCGTGACGACATTGTCGCCGCACCGGCCCCGGTACTACATATCAAGGCTTGTCCACAGGCGCATTCCGCCCGGCGGTCCAGCGCCCCGGGCAATACGTAAACGGCGCGCCCGTCCGGCATCCTCGCCAACACCGTTGCAAGGGAGTTCTCCGATGATCACACGCAGGCATTTCCTCTCCATGAGCGCAGGGGCTCTGGCCCTGTTCCCCTTCATGACCGCTTCCCGGGCACTTGCCGGGGCCCCGGCCGAACTCGCGCTGGCCGGACCGCCCGCGCCCGCGAGCCTTCCCCTGGTCCGTCTGGCCGAACAAGGAGCGTCCGCCGACCTGCCCGCCATGACGATGAAACAATGGCGCAATCCAGACATCATGCGCGCCTGGCTGATCTCGGGCGAGGTCCAGGTCTCGGCGGGCCCGGCCAACGCGGCGGCCATTCTCTATAATAAAGGGCTCCCGATCCGTCTGCTGGACGTCAACAACGGGGGCATCCTCAGCTTCCTGACCCGCGATCCGTCCATCCAAAAATTCACGGACATCAAGGGCAAAAAAGTCCTGTTGTTCTTCCGGGGGGACACCCCGGACACCATCGTGCGCTATCTGGCCGCAAAACAGGGCATCAATCCGGACTCGGACCTGACCGTCTCCTACGCGGACTCGCCCTTCGAGGCGTTGCAGATGTTCCTGTCCGGACGCGCGGACACGGTCCTGCTGCCCGAGCCCGCCGCCACCGCGGCCGTACTCAAGGCCAAGGTCTCCGGTTCGAAGCCGACGCGCATCGTCATTCAGGACGAATGGCAAGCCGTGACCGGCAACGCCCTGCCCCTGCCTCTGGGCGGGACCATGTGCCAGGCCTCCCTGGCGACGGAGCACCCCGAGACCGTGGCCGCGCTGCAGACCGGCATCGGACGGGCCGTGGACTGGATCAACGCGCACCCGGCCGAGGCCGCGCAACAGTCGGCCGACTTCTTCGGGCTCAAGGCCCCGGTGCTGCAAAAGTCCCTGGAGGCCTTCCCCATCCGGCGCAGTCCGGCGGCCGAGGCACGCAAGGACCTGGAGTTCTACTACCAGGCCCTCATGGAGATGTCGCCCAAGCTGGTGGGCGGGAAACTACCGGACAAGGCCTTCTACCTGGGCTAAGGGCGAGAGGAAGGATGGCGCGCGCAGCCTGTTCGATCTGGCCCAAGTTGTGGGGCTTCCGATACCCGGCCCTGGGCGTGGCACTCTTCCTCACCCTATGGTGGGGGGGAAGCCGCCTCTACGGCCCGTTCATCCTTCCCTCCCCATGGGAGGCCTGCCGGGCGCTATGGCGGCTCACCCTGAAAGGCGTGGTGTTCAAGGCGGCCCTGATCACGGCCGGACGCGCCTTGGGCGGATTCGCCGTGGCAGCCCTGCTCGGCGGCGGCATCGGCATCCTGGCCGGGCTCCGGCCCGCCCTGGCTCAGACCCTCAGGCCAATAACCGCCATGCTCCTGGGCATCCCCCCCATCGCCTGGATCGTCCTGGCCATACTCTGGTTCGGGACCACGGGCCTGACGCCCGTGTTCACCGTGGTGGTCACCGCACTGCCCATCGTCTTCGCCGTGGCCATGGAGGGAGCACGCACCAGAGACAAGGGCCTGGAGGATATGGGCCGGTCCTTCGACACCCCGGCCGCCATGCTCTTCTGGGACGTGCGTCTGCCCCACATCCTGTCCTATCTCTTCCCCGGCCTGGTCACGGCCCTGGGGTTGTCCTGGAAGGTGGCGGTCATGGCCGAACTACTCGCTTCCACCGACGGCATCGGCGCGGACATGGCCTTAGCCCGGATCAATCTCGACACCGCCGAAGCCCTGGCCTGGATCATCGTCCTGCTGGCCATGCTCCTGGCCGTGGAGCTGCTCCTGCTCGAACCGCTGCAACGCCGCCTGGAACCGTGGAGGCAGGGGAGCTCGTCCTCATGAACGGCTCCGAGCTGAGCTGGGAACACGTCCGCCACGATTACGGAGCCGGTTTGGTGCTGACCGACGTGACCCTGCGCGTCGGCCCCGGAGAGGTCCTCGCCCTGGCGGGCCGTTCCGGCTGCGGCAAGACCTCCCTGCTGAACATGGCGGCCGGACTGCTCGCCCCCCGGCAGGGCCGGACAGTCAATACCTTCACGCACACGGCCTGCGTCTTCCAGGAACCGAGACTGCTCCCCTGGCGGCGCACCGTGGACAACATAGCCTTCGGGCTCAAGGCCATGGGCGCATCCCGCGCGGACCGTCTGGACAGGGCGCGGAGGCTGGCCGAACGCATGGGCCTGGCCCCCTGCGACCTGACGAAATTCCCGCATGAATTGAGCGGCGGCATGCGCCAGAGGGTCTCCTTGGCAAGGGCCTTGGCCGTGGGGCCGGACCTGCTCCTCCTGGACGAGCCGTTCAGCGCCCTGGACATGGGCCTGCGCCGCGAACTCCAGGACCTGGTCCGGTCGCTCATCGTCGAGCGCGGCCTGGCTGCCGTGTTCGTGACCCACGATCTCGCCGAGGCCGCCGCACTAAGCCACCGCGTGGTCATCCTGGCCCCGTCGCCGGGCCGTGTGGTCCACGACCAGCCCATCGACCGCCCCCTGGCGGACCGGAACGCGGACTTCGTCCGACGGACCGTCTCCGATCTCCTGGCCGCCCCGGCCGTGCGGGCGGCATTCGGCAATCACGGCGACGCCCCGCTCGCGCCCGCCGCGCCAACCGGCATATCCGCCGCGAAAAACGAGGTGAACATGGTGGAATTCAAACCCGTGCATCTTCCCGAGACGGTCCTGGCCACGGATATGGCCGGACGCAAGGTCCAGGTCGGCGCCGGGATCGACAAGGTCTTCGGCTACAACCCCATGGTCACGGCCCTGCTCTTTGCCCTGGCCCCCGAAAAAATCGCGGGACTGGGCATGCCGCCCATGCCGCCCGAACGCATGCTGGCGAGCCCGGAATACCTTTCCCTGCCGGTCCTCGGGGTCAAAGGCGGAAACTTCGGCGGCGGCAAGACCACCTTCGACGGCGAGGCCGTCAAACGAAACGGTGTGGATCTGATCCTTTCCTTGACCCTGTTCGCCATGGACGAGGTCGAGGTGGCCGAGGCCGACCGGCTGCAACGGGAGCTGAACATTCCGGTGCTCGTCTTTGACGGTTGCCTGGACCGCACCGGTGACGTCTTGCGGCGCGTGGGCGCGCTCATCGGAGTACCGGACCGCGGCAACCTCCTGGCCGACTATTTCGAAGACAAATTCCACACCATCGCCGGGACGGTCGCCCGTATCCCGCGCGGCGAACGGCGGACGGTCTACTACGCCCAGTCGCCCACCGGCCTGCTTACCGAGCCCCGGCGCTCCCGTCATGGCGAAATCATCGAATACGCGGGCGGAGTAAACGTGGCCGAAGTCCACGAACAACGGGGCTGCGGGCGCACGCCCGTATGCGCGACCGACCTGGCCCGCTGGGACCCGGACGTGATCATCATGCTCTCGGACGAGGGCAAGTCCCCGCAACGCCTCTACAACCGCGCCAAGACCGATCCCTTCTGGTCCCGGCTCAAGGCGACCCGCAACAACGCCATCTTCGAGCCGCCGAGCGGCATGTATCACTGGTTCGACCGGCCGCCGTCCGTGAATCGGCTCATGGGCTTGATCTGGCTGACCAACCTGCTCTACCCCGAGTGGTTCGATTGGGACATGGTGCGAGAAATACGGGAGTTCTACCGGCTCTTCTACCGCATGGACCTCGGCCCCAAGCAGGCGGAAACCCTGCTCGGGCCGAGCCTGGGTCGCCAGATGGGCAGGTAGCCGCTTTTCCCTTGTCCTTTGCGCCACTCTTTGCCACCATGCAAACATGGCAAAATGCCGGTCCCGCAAGGCCCGGTCCCAACCCGCAAGGAGTGCGCATGAACGAAGACGCCCGATTGTCCCGCCGCGAATTCCTGGCCGTAACGGCCGGAACCATGGTCGCCATTGGCCTGCCCGGCCTGTTCGCCACCGTCGGGGAGGCTCGGCAGACGGAACTGGCCGCCCAGCTCCGACCGGACGGACGGCCCCGCGTCCCGCCGGGCCAGACCGTCATCGAGCGTATCGAGGACATGGGAGGCAGGCCCGGCTCACTCCGCCCGGAAGACTTCCGACTGCACGTCCACGGCGCGGTCGAAACGCCCTTCAACATCGACTTCCGGGAATTCATGGAGTTCGGCCAGCAGGACTTTATCTGCGATGTCCATTGCGTCACCGGCTGGACCCTCCTGGACGCCACATGGCGCGGCGTCCCGCTTTCAGTCCTCGTGGACCGGGCGCGTCCCTCGGCGGACGGCCGATTCATGGTCATCCAGGCCGCCCACGGCTACACCACGAGCATCCCGCTCGACGAGGCCCGCAAGCCGGACGTATTCCTGGCCCACACCCTGTTCGGCGCGCCCCTGCCCGGGCCCAACGGCGGCCCGGTACGCGCGGTGGTCCCGGACCGTTATTTCTACAAAAGCGCCAAATGGGTGGAGGGACTCAAGATCGTCTCACGCGATGAGCCGGGCTATTGGGAGACACGCGGCTACAGCAATTCCGCCGATCCCTGGAAGGAAGAACGCTACTCGCGCTAGCTCGCAGGGGCGCGTCCCCACACGCCGGACCGAAGCAGGCCGCCTTCCGGCGAGATTGACGAGAAGACTCGGACCTGGTTAGGTTGTTCCAATGAAGAAGCTCCTACTTTGCCTGACGGTCATCATGCTGTCGGCGACCGCCACCGGTTTTGCCGAAAAGGGAAAGGCGTTCGACGCCCATGCCACCGCGTTCAGCTATTTTTTCCACGACACGGACATGGATTTCCACTTCGGGAACCTGGTCCTCGGGGCCACGCGCAACGGCGGCGCGGAAATCGGCGAGGCGTTCCATGCCGCCTCGCGGATCAAGGATGGGAACGCCGCCGAATGGCAGACCGAATGGTTCCGGCTGGCCCACCGTGTGGAGGCGCGCGGACTGAAATCGCTCAAAGGAGGCCACACGGTCAGCGCGCGCGACCAGTTGCTGCGCGCGGCCTATTATTATCGCATTTCCCTGCTGGCCATGCCGACGTCGGCCCCGGAATTCAAGGCGCGCGGGCGGAAGTGCCGGGAACTGATGCGCATGGCCGGGCCGCTGTTCGATCCTCCCCTGGAATATTTCGAGGTCCCCTTCGAGGACACGGTGCTCCCCGGCTACTTCCGCAAAGCCGCCGACTCCGGCCAGCCCGCCAAGACGCTGCTGATGATCGGCGGCGGCGAAACCTTCATCGAGGACCTGTTCTTCTACATCGAGCCCCAGGCCCACGCACGCGGCTACAACTTCGCGACAGTGGACCTGCCGGGCCAGGGCATGCTCCCCGCAAGCGGCCACATCTTCCGCACGGATACCTACAAGGCCATGAAAAAAACAGTGGACTACGTCCTGGACCGCCCGGATGTGGCCCCGGCCAGCCTGGCCGCCTACGGCATCAGCGGCGGCGGGCTGTTCGTGCCCCAGGCCGCCATGCACGACCCGCGCATCAAGGCCATCGCCATGAGCGCCGCCGTAGTGAACGCCCATCCGCTGTTCGCGGCCATGCCCGCCGCCGTGGCCGACAAAGAGGAAATGGCCTCCTGGTCCTCCTTCCATGCGGGCATCGTTGAATCCATCTGCGAACGCTACGGCGTGGACAACCCCGAGGGACTCATCGAGGCCAACCAGGGCAACACCTTCGACGCGCGCAAGATCGCCGCGCCGGCCCTGCTCATCGTGGGCGAAGGCGAGTATCACAGCGAAGAGGTCAAGCGCCAGCAGCGAATCGCCCTGGAGGGCTTCCCGGACAAACGCAGCAAATTGGTGATCACTCCGGCCAACGAAGGCGCGACCAACCATTGCATCATGGAAAACAGGAGCCTGGTCGGACAGGTCCTCTTCGACTGGCTGGACGAAATCTTCTGATCCGCCCGCTCCGCCTTCCACTGCAAAGCTCACTTTCCAACACCGTCGGCCGAACCGCAAAGACAACTTTGCATTTCGGCCGACGTGTTTTGAAAAATATCCTGTAATTTCAAGCAAAAATCCTCAACAAAAGAATGGCCCGCTCCTTGCTTTGAGCAAGGAGACAAGAAGTTGGGTCCAAAGGACCGCCCTGGCGGTCCGCCATTGAGAGAAACTTTTGTGGAGGAATGTGAGAATGGCTGAACAAGTTGTCGAGAAGAATTCCGACGTCGTCGTCGATACGGGAAAATCTTCGTGGTCCGATCTCTGGAGGAAAGAGGACTACTGGGCCATCTGGCTCGGTTTCATTATCCTCATCGTCGGTACCTTTATTTATTTCAACAACAAACCCGCCGGGATGGAAGAGAAATTCGCCGCGGCCAACGTGATCATGGCCCACGAGGCCGAATCCGCCCCGTTCAAGACCGTGGCCTGGTACGAGGCCCAGACCGCCAAGGAAAAGATCAAGGCCAAAAGCCAACCCATCGGCAAGGCCATCGGCGCGTTCCTGGCCCATCCCAAATCCTGGTCCACCAACCCATTGAACGGCTTCATCCAGACCAAGGCCCAGGCAGACGCCAAAAACGCCAAGGCAATGCCCAAGTATGAGGCCGCCAAAGCCGCTGCGGCCGAAGGCAAGGCAGCCGCCCTGGCCGCCCAGGCCAAGGCCCAGGCCGCCGGATATCAGAGTGCCGAATTGAATGCGAACGCATCCACGGCCATCGAGCACTGGCTGAAGCTCCGCTCCCAGGAGTCCTCGGCCAAAAAGAAAATCGGGCACAAACCGTACAACCTGTTCCCGGGCTTGCTCACTCTGTTCGTCGGCTTTGGCGTGCTCTTCGCCATCGGCATGCACTTCATCGACGGCAGCAGCACGAAGTTTCTCAAAGGCTTCATCCTGGTCTTCGCCGTGGGCGTGCTCTCTTACGTCATGGCCGGACAGGCGACCATGAAGCAATACGGTATCGGCTACGCGGCCTGGGCCATCGCCATCGGGCTGATCATCTCCAACACCATCGGTACCCCCGAATGGGCCAAGAAGGCATTGCAGGTCGAATTCTTCATCAAGACCGGCCTGGTCCTGCTCGGTGCTGAGGTGCTCTTCAACAAAATCGTAGCCATCGGCATTCCCGGCATCTTCGTGGCCTGGGTGGTCACCCCCGTGGTGCTCATCTCCACCTTCATCTTCGGCCAGAAGGTCATCAAGCTCCCGTCCAAGACCCTGAATATGACCATCTCCGCCGACATGTCCGTGTGCGGCACCTCGGCCGCCATCGCCGCGGCCGCCGCGTGCAAGGCCAAGAAGGAGGAGCTGACCCTGGCCATCGGCCTGTCCCTGGTCTTCACTTCCATCATGATGGTGGTCATGCCCGCCGTCATCAAGGCCACGGGCATGCCCTACATCCTGGGCGGCGCCTGGATGGGCGGAACCATCGACGCTACCGGCGCCGTGGCCGCCGCCGGCGCGTTCCTGTCCGAAAAGGCCCTGTACGTGGCCGCAACCATCAAGATGATCCAGAACGTGCTCATCGGCGTGACCGCCTTCGGCATCGCCGTCTACTGGTGCACCAAGGTGGATTGTGTCGAAGGACAGAAGGTCGGGGCCATGGAGATTTGGCACCGCTTCCCGAAGTTCGTGCTGGGCTTCCTGACCGCTTCGGTCATCTTCTCCATCGCCTACTCGGCGCTGGGTTCCGACACGGGCTTCACCATGATCGACCAGGGCGTCCTGCGCGGATTCTCGCGGCTGTTCCGGGGCTGGTTCTTCTGCCTGTCCTTCGCCGCCATCGGTCTGGCCACCAACTTCCGTGAGCTGAAGCACTACTTCAAGGGCGGCAAGCCGCTCATCCTGTACGTCTGCGGTCAATCCCTGAACCTGGCCCTGACCCTGGCCATGGCCTACCTGATGTTCTACGTGGTTTTCCCGGACATCACTTCCAAGATCTGATCGCTTCCACCCCAAAAAAACGGAGGGGGGCCCGCCCGGCCCCCCTCACCCCCTTCAAGGAGCCTTAGACATGGAAAATCGAACCCTTCCGCA
This sequence comes from Desulfovibrio sp. Huiquan2017, assembly GCF_017351175.1. Lineage (NCBI taxonomy): Bacteria > Pseudomonadati > Thermodesulfobacteriota > Desulfovibrionia > Desulfovibrionales > Desulfovibrionaceae > Desulfovibrio > Desulfovibrio sp. Huiquan2017. The sequence continues at coordinate 180,275 of NZ_JAFMPN010000005.1, forward strand.
ACGCATCCTGGCGCTGGTATCGGTCTGCGCCGTCATCTGGGTGTTCACCTATGTGGCCGGGCCCATGCTGGTCAACGCCTCCCAGGACTTCCGGACCCTGGGAGACTTCATCGTCCGGGAGAACATCGACACCGGCATGTTCTACTACACCGACCTGGAAATCGTCGGTCATGCCGACCACAACGCCCGCTCGACCATCGAGTACATGCCGCATGGCCCGGGTCCCCTGCCCAGCGTGGGGTCGGCCACGGGCGCGCCCGCTTATTAGGCGGCCGCCTCGGCTCGGGGGGTCAGCCGTTGTCGCGGGGGTCGAACATGGCCTCGATGCGCCGGTTGAGCCCCCAGAGGAACACCACGGTGCGGGCCGTGGCCGCGAGGAAGTAGCCCAACTGCTCCAGTTCGCTGTGTCCCAGCCCGTAGGAACGGAAATACAAGAGGAAAACGGCGGTCAGAGTCAGGCCGCATAGGAGGATGAGCGGGATGGTCGTGTTCAGGCGGATGAACAGGACTTCCCCCGAGATCCGCCCTTGGAAATACAGGACCAGCAAGGCGGCGAAGCGCAACACGCCGGTCCACGCCCGGACGAACATGTCCGCCGTGGCCAGGCCCACAAACATAGCCGCTCCAAACAACAACACGCCGCCCATCACGATTCTCCCCGGACGGGGACTCCTTTTCCGCCCTATACAAAACATACGGTCCGAACGAAAGAACCGTCAAGGAATCCTTGACGGGAACGGTCGCCATTCCCGATACTCGGATGCAAGACCATGAAGTTGCCCAGACCATACTCACTCCAGAGCAAGTTCCTGATCGGCCTGATCATGACCTCCGTGGCCATCGGCGGGCTGTTGCTCGCCGGGTTCTCCTACCACATGCGCCAAGTCCTCGAACGCGAGGTCGAGGAGAAGGCGGCCATGGTCCTGGCCCAGGTGGACGCGGTCCAGCAATACGTCCGCCGCATACTCAGGCCGCGCATGTACGAAGTGCTCGACGACACCTTCATCATCGAGGCCATGTCCTCGTCCTTCATCACCCGCAACATCATGGACGGCGTGTCCGAGCACAGCCCCACCAGCCACCTGTACCGCCGGGTAGCCATTGGCGCGCGCAACCCCAAATTCGAGGCCAACCAGATGGAACGGGACCTGGTGGACTATTTCCGCGCCCGCCCGGACCGGAAGGTCTGGCAGGGGTACACGGATATCGACGGCGTTGAGCACTTCGTCATGGCCCGCCCCGTAATCTACGCCCAGAGCTGCCTGCACTGCCACGGCCGTCCCGAGGACGCCCCCGAGCAGATAATGGCCCTGTACGGCGACCGGGGCTTCGGGCACCGCAAGGACAGCATCGGCGGCGTGGATTTCGTCGGGCTGCCGGTCTCGGCCTCGGTGGCCCACATGCAGGACACCATCATGAGCTACCTGATGGTCTTCGCCATCGCGGCATTGATCTATCTGGGAGCCACCAACGTCATCTTCAAGCGCATCGTGGCCAACAACATCCGGTTGCTGACCACCTGCTTCAAGCGCAACTTCAGCGACGACAAGGGACTGGAACTGGTGCGCAAACTGGAGAAAGGCGACGAAATCGGCCAGATGATCTCGGGCATCGAGCAACTGGGCGATTATCTTTACGAGACGCGCGAACAATTGCAGCACTACGCCAACGACCTGGAGGGCATGGTCCGGGAGCGGACCGAAAAGCTGGCCGAGCAGGCCGAGGCGCGCTCGGCCGACGTGCGCCTGTTCGTCCGCCTGCTGGCTGGATCGAGCCGGAGCGGTTCGCGGCCCGAGCTGTGGGAAAGCACCCTGCCGCACATCGTCGCGCGGTTCGACCTGGAGCGGGCGGTCTACGTATGCACCTTCTACTCCCGGCGGCACTACTCCTGGCCGCAATCCGACGTGCCACCCGAGCTTCCGGAAAACTGGATCCAGCTGCTGACCGAATCCCGGCCGCACATCGAGGCCGACCGCGCCTTCATCCCGGTGGAATCCTCGGTGGGCAACGCCGAGGGACTGCTGTGCCTGTACCGCAAACCCGGCCACACCTTCGTCGAACAGGACGAGGAAGTCTTCCAGGCCCTCGGCCGCCAACTGGGCATCGCCGCGGACAACATCATGGCCCTGGATTCCATTGTCCGAAACAACGCCAACATGCATGCCATCTTCGAAGGCATCACCGAGCCGCTCCTGCTGGTGGACGCCTCGGCCAATCCCGTGGTGGTCAACGAGGCCGCTCGCCGACTCGGTCTGGACCTGTCCGGCGGCACGGTCCGCGACGGCAGCATCATCGCCCTGCTTTGCGAGCGGGCGGACACGCAGGGCGACTGCGACATCTCCAAATCCCTCAACCTCAACGAGGTCATTTCCCGCGAGGTTTCCCTGCCCAGCGGCCGTTCCTTCGCCCTGAGCATCTATCCCGTGGCCGAATCCGGGGGAGCGCGCACCCAGGCGGCGGTCTACGTCCATGAGACCACCCAGCAAAAACGGATGCTCGCGCACATGACCCAGGCCGAAAAACTGGCCACAGTGGGCAAGCTCGCTTCGGGCCTGGCCCATGAGATCAACAACCCCCTGGGCGTCATCCTGTGCTACGCCAAACTTCTCAAGAAGGGACTGCCCGAGGGCCAGTCCGGCGAGGACGTCGATGTCATCGTCAAGCACACCAGACAGGCCCAGAACGTGCTCAAGAATCTCTTGAGCTTCGCCCGCCCCAAGGCCGGAAACGACCAAGCCGTGGACCTGCCCGCCATCATCGATTCGCTGGTGGCCGTCTTCCGGGTGCAGGCCGAAAGCCAGCACGCCGTCCTGGCCGCGGAGATCGACGGGGATATCCCGCCGGTGCCGGTGGACATCCAGGCCCTGGAACACATCATGGCCAACCTGATCATCAACGCCCTCGACGCCATCCCGGACAGGGGCGGCAGAATCGACATCCGGACGAGCTTTGACGCCCGGACCCGCGAGGTTGTGGTCACGGTCGGCGACAACGGCCCCGGCATCGCCGAGGAGGACCGCCACTTCATCTTCGATCCCTTCTACACCACCAAGGAGGTGAACAAAGGATCGGGCCTGGGCCTGTCCATCGTCTTCGGCTTCATGAGCGACCTGGGCGGCAGCGTGGTGGCGGACAACCTGACAACCGGCGGAGCGCGATTCACCCTGCGTTTCCCCGTAACGCGGACGGAAAACAAATGACGGATACGCAGGAAAGACACGTGCTGGTGGTGGATGACCAGACCGACTTCGCACGAGGGCTCGAACGGCTGATCCAAGGCGAGTTCGACGACGTCCGCGTCCATGTGGCCGAATCGGGAGAACAGGCCCTGGCCCGGCTGGAACGCACCCCGGTCCACGTGATGATCACGGACCTTCAGATGCCGGGCATGGACGGCCTGGTCCTGCTGCGCAAGGCCCTGGAGAAGTCCCCGTCCCTGTCGGCGGTCATGCTGACCGCCCACGGCACTATCGAGACCGCCGTGGATGCGCTCAAGGCCGGGGCCTACGATTTCCTGACCAAGCCCATCGAGCCCGAGTCCCTGTTCAGGGTGGTGGCCAACGGGCTGGAACGCAGCCGCCTGCTCGACGAAAATCGACAGCTCCGGGACCAGTTGCAGCGCCACAAGGACCGGCTCATCGGCGAAAGCCCGGTCATGCAACGCTTCAAGCAGTCCATCCAGGCCGTAGCCCAGACCGACTACACCGTGCTCATCCTGGGCGAATCCGGCACTGGCAAGGAACTGGCCGCCGCCATGGTCCGGGACCTGAGTCCGCGCTCGGACCGCCCGTTCGTCACCCTCAACTGCACGGCCATCCCGGAAAATCTCCTGGAAAGCGAACTTTTCGGCCACGTCAAGGGCGCGTTCAGCGGTGCGGAAAAGGACCGCGACGGGTTGTTCGTCAAGGCGCATACCGGGACCATTCTGCTCGACGAGATCGGCGACATCCCCATGGAGACCCAGGCCAAGCTGCTGCGGGTCCTCCAGGAAGGCGAAATCCGGCCCGTTGGCTCGGACGACTCGCGGCGGGTGGATGTGCGCATCATCGCCTCCACCAACCAAGACCTGGCCGCACGCATCGCGGACAGGACCTTCCGCGAGGACCTGTTCCACCGCCTGAACGTGCTCACCCTGACCCTGCCCCCGTTGCGCGAGCGCCAAGGGGATATCCCGCTCCTGGCCCGCTACTTCCTGCTCAAGGCCTGCGTCGAGTTGGGCCTGCCAGACAAGGACATTTCCCCGGCCACCCTGGCCCGGCTCGCGGCCAAGCCGTGGCCCGGCAACATCCGCGAACTCCAGAACGCCATGCGCAAGCTCGCGGTCTTCGGCGATACCCCGTCCCAGGCGGCCTCGCCCGGCAGCGGCCTGTCTTCCCTGGCCCAGGAAGGCGAACTGCCCCCCTTCAAGGAAGCCAAGACCCGCGTCCTGGACGCCTTCACCCTGGACTACGTCCGGGAGGCCATGACCCGGGCCGGGGGCAACGTCTCCCGAACCGCGCGGCTGTCCGGCCTGTCCCGCGTGGCGGTCCAGAACATCCTCGGCCGTTACGGCCTTTCCCCGGACCAGTTCAAATAACGCGAAAAGCCCGCCTCCACGGAGACGGGCCTTTGGCATCGAGGCGGTAAGCCCACTCAGCGGTCCTGTTGCGCTCCGGTTTCCGGCCGGACGGGTTCACCGCCCAAGGCCTGATACAGAACGACGTAGTTGTCCAACCGGTTGTACAGGTTCTCGGCCACGGACTTCTCGGCCGTGCGGCGGGTATCCTGGGCGTCCAGCCAGTCCTTCAGGGTCCCCGAACCCGCCTTGTAGCGGACCTCGTAGATCCGCTCCACTTCGCGGGCCGCATCCAGATTCTCCGCCAGGTGCTTGGCCTGGACGGCCAGGTGGTCACGGTTGGACAGGGCGTCCTCGACTTCCCGCATGGCCTCATAGAGTGTCTGGCGGAAGTTGACCACGGCCTCCTCGTACTCGGCCCGGGAAACCTTCAACTTGAGTTGCAGGGTGTTCCAGTTGAGAAACGGAAAGGTCAGGCTGGAGACCAGGGTGGCCACGGGATTGTTCAACATATCGGACAATTCCGTGGCAGCGCTGCCCAGGGATCCGGTCAGGGTCAACGGCGGATAAAAATCGGCCTTGGCCGCGTTCGTGTTCGCCAGATACTCGCGCAGACGGAGTTCGGCGGCGCGCAGGTCCGGGCGGCGGCCCAGAAGCTGGGCGGGGAGCCCGGCCGGGATGGCCGGCAAAGTGGCTATGGACAGGGTGTCCGGGGTGGCCATGGCCTTGCCCGGGGGCATGTCAAAGAGCACGGCCAGGGCGTTGAGATCCTCCTTGCGCGCCTGCTCCAGGGTCTGGTGGGTGGCCAACAGGTTGGCCAGGTCCTGCCGGGCCTGGCTGACCTCCAGCGGCGAGGTCGCGCCGTATTGCTCCTGGGATTCGGTCAGGGTCACGGTCTGCCGGGAAGACTCGATGTTGCTCTGGCTCAATTGCAGGCGCACGTTGTCGTAGGCGATCTCCCAGTACAATTTCATGGTCGTGCCCACCAGGGACAGGGCCGTGCTTTGCCGGTCCTGCTCCGTGGCCATGGCCTCCCATTCGGCGGCATCGTGTGCCCGAGCCAGCCTGCCCCAGAGGTCGGCCTCCCAACTGATGCCGAACTTTGCGGAATAGCTGGTTTCCCATTCCCCCCGCTTGAGCGACTTATTGCTGTCCGTACCCAGATCGGCCGACAGGTCAGGCGTCATGTTCTCCCAGGCCAGGCCCGCTTCGTACTGGGCCTTGCGCACCTTGATGGCGGCCGCGGCCAGATTGTTGTTGCGCTCCAGCGCCAGCTTGACCAGCCGGGCCAATTCCGGATCGCCGAAGTCCTCAGGCCACTTTGCGGCCGGGGAGGTCTCGGCAGAAGCCACGCTCCACTGCGCGGGCGAGGTCGTTTCCGGGGGCGTGAAGTCGGTTTTGAGCAACGCCCCGCACCCGGACAGGGGCAGGAGGACGAGCAGAATCAGGGCGATATATTTGTTCATAAGCTTTCTCGCTTGCTATTCACGGACCAGGGCGTCCACTGGATCCAGGCGCGAGGCGTTCCGGGCAGGCAGATAACCGAAGGCCACGCCGATAAGGGTTGAGCAGACAAAGGCCAGGACCATGGAAGCGGTGGAATAGACCAGGGGGTAGCTGCCGCCGCTCACGGACACGGCCACCCCCACGCCCAGGGCCAGGAGTATGCCCAGGACCCCGCCCAGCAGGCAGACCAGCACGGCCTCGATGAGAAACTGGCTCATGATGTCGCCGCGCCGCGCGCCCACGGCCATGCGCACGCCGATCTCGCGAGTCCGCTCGGTCACGGACACGAGCATGATGTTCATCACCCCTATGCCGCCGACCACCAGTGAGATGACCGCGATGGCCGAAACGAGCAGGGTCATGGTCCGGGTGGTGCTCTCGATGGTCTTGCGGATGGTGTCCGTGTTCATGATGAAGAAGTCCTTGAACCTGTGCCGTCGGGTGAGCAGGTGCTGGATGCCCTGCTCCGCGGCCTGCATGGGCGCGCCATCCTTGACGCGCACGGTGATGCTCCCCAGGTGGGACTGGCCCAGCATGCGGCGCATGGCCGTGGTATAGGGCACCCAGATATTCAGGGAATCGCTGTTGGGGCCAAAGGTCTGCTTCTCCTTAGTCACGCCGATGATCCGGCAGGGCACGCTTCCCAGAATGACGACCTTGCCCACGACCTGCTCGCCCTTGCCGAACAGCCGCTTGTACGTATTCTGGTCGATGACCGCCACCTGGCTGATCTTGCGAACCATGCCTGCGTCGAAAGGACGCCCCTGGTCCATTTCATATCCATAGACGCGGAAGTATCGTTCATTCACGCCGGATACCGAGGCGTTCACGTCCACGTTGCGGTAGCGCAGCTCCACCGAAGTGGCGACCTGGGGGGTGACGCTGTCCACATAGGACTGCCGGGACAGGACGTCCGCGTCCGCGGGCACCAGGGTGTGGATGTTGGCCGACCGACGGTCGCCGAAGTCCTCGCCCGGGAAGATGTCGATGACGTTCGTGCCGATGGCGCTGATATTCTTGAGCACGCGCTCCTGCGCCCCTTGGCCCAGGGCCACCACCGAGACCACCGAGGCGATGCCGATAATAATGCCGAGCATGGTCAGGAAAGTGCGCAGCTTGTGGGAACCCATGGCCGAGACGGCCATGCGTAGCAGCTCGCGCCCCTGATCCAGCCAGGCGACGCGATTCTCCGGCGCGGGATGACGTTCCCGGGGTTCGGCCTTCGGCCCGTCCTTGTTGATCCGGTCCGAAATGATCTCCCCATCGCGGATCTCGATGATCCGCCCGGCGAAGGCGGCCACCTCCATGTCGTGGGTCACGACCACGATGGTGTGTCCTTCGGCGTTGAGCTCGGTCAGCAACTTCATGGTCTCCCGGCCGCTGTGGCTGTCCAGGGCCCCGGTGGGCTCGTCGGCCAGGATAACCTGCCCCCCGTTCATCAGGGCGCGCGAGATGGACACCCGTTGTTGCTGGCCGCCCGAAAGCTGCCCGGGCTTGTAGTGAATACGGTCGCCCAGGCCCAGCCGCCGGAGCAACTCCGCCGCTCTCGCCTTGCGGTCCGCCGGGGGCATGCCCGCGTAGATGGCGGGCATTTCCACATTGCCCAACGCCGTCAGCGAAGGGAGCAGGTGGTAGCGTTGGAAGATGAAGCCGAAATGCTCGCGCCGGAGCCGGGCCAGTTCGTCGGCGTCCAGCTCGGACACGTCCCGGCCCGCGATACGGTAAGTCCCACTGGTGGCCCGATCCAGGCAGCCCAATATATTCATCAGCGTGGACTTGCCCGAGCCGGAAGCCCCGACGATGGCGACCATCTCTCCGGCCTCAATGCTCAAGTTCACATCCTTGAGCACCGCCATGGTCCGGTCGCCCGCCGGATATTCCTTCCGGAGGTTTTCGATCCGTAGCAGGGTCATGGCTAAAACCTCATGGACGGACGGCGGCGGCCGGATACGGCGTCCGCGCCGGATTCGCCGAGTATCACGCGATCGCCCTCGGCCACCCCATCCAGAACCTGGATGTTGACGGAGTCGGTCAGCCCGGTGCGCACCTTGCGGACCTCGACCCGGTCGTCCCCGGCCAGGACGCGAACCGAATAGGTCCCCGGCCCGTCCTTGGCTCCCAGGGCGCTTTCGGGGATGAGCAAAACGTCCTTGGCCTCGTCGAGCACGATGGTCACCTCGGCGGTCATGGAGATGCGCAGCTTGTGATCCGGGTTGGCCACGTCGAACAGGGCGTTGTAGTAGATGGCCTCGTCGCTGGAGCTGGTGGTCGTGCCGTCATCGTCTCCGGCGATGGAATCGGGCGCGGGCTCGATGCTCCGCAAGGTGGCCTCGTACCGATTGTCCGGCTCGCCGAGGATGGTGAAATAGACCTTTTGACCCGGCTTGACGCGAATCACGTCCGCTTCGGAGACCTCGGCCTCCACGGTCATGGTGTCGAGCTGGGCCAGCTTGACGATGGTCGGCGTGGACTGGGAGGCGTTCACGGTCTGCCCTTTTTTGGTGATCACGGCCACCACAACCCCGTCCATGGGCGCGGTGATCTTGGTGTAGCCGAGATCCACCTTGGCCGTGTCCACATCAATGGTCGCGGCCACGATCTGGGCGTCCAGCGCGGCGATGTCCGCCTTGGTCTCGGCCAGGGTGGCCTGGGCATTTTCATAGTCCTGCCGCGAAGTGGCCTTGGACTTAAGCATGTTCTTCTGGCGAGTGAATTCGGACTGAGCCTGTTGCAGGGTGGCCACCTTGGCCGCCCGCTGGGCCTTGATCTTCTCCAGATCCGCCTCGGCGATGGCCAGGGAGTTTTCCTGGGACTGCGCGTCGATCTCGGCGATGAGATCCCCTTCCTTGACCGTGTCGCCCAACTCCACATGCAGGGAATTGACCTGGCCCGAGGCCTGCGCGCCCACGCTGACCTGCTTGAAAGCGGTCAGAGTCCCGGTGGCCAGGACCGTCTCCCGAATGTCGCCCCGGGTCACGGGCGAGGTCAGGTACTGCATGGGCTCGGATGCGGGAAAGAAGTACGATTTGACGCCCGCGCCCAATCCCAGGAGGACGAGGACCGCGGCCGCCTTGTAAAACCATTTCATATGAGCTCCCAAATGCATTTCAATCGTTCATCCTGATGGAATTTCCGTTTCGATGCGCGCATCTTAGGCCATTCTCGGGCGGACAGGGGTTAAACTATGCGCATAAATTGTAAAAAAGTGTAAAACGACCAAACCGTTCCCGCCCCGTGATCCGCCCGAACGGCACGCCCCTTTTTCAGAGCGGACGACTGCAAGAATTTCTTAACTTCTTTGACAATATTTATTGGCCGGAATAAAAGGACTATGGTGGATTGTCTCAATTCCCGGCCGAAGGACTCGGCAGGGGGAGCGACCGGGAGCATGCCATCCATTGACGTCGGCTTGATTCTGGCCCCCCCGACATGCAAACCCGTTGGCGCGCCCGCGTCAATCACAAGGAGTTGCCCGATGAAGAGAGTGTTCTTGTTCCTGCTGATTATGGCCATGGGCTCTACGGCATGGGCCGGAAGCTCTTTGGCCGACAAGGCCAAAGCCGAAGGCAAAGCACGTTTCTACGCGAACATCACGGCTATCGAACCCATCGTCGAAGGGTTCACAGAAGACACCGGCGTCAAGGGCGAATACACCCGTATTTCCACATCCAAATTCCTGGCAACCGTACTCACCGAGTTCAAGGCAGGCAAGCTCATGGCCGACGTGCTCCAGGCACCCCTGCCCGTCATGGAGCTGCTCAAGCAGCAAGGCGTCTTGGCGCCCTACCGCCCCGGCGAGGCGGACAAATACCCCGGCTGGGCCTCGGCGGACGGCGTTATCCAGCAATTCGGCATCGAGTACGTGGGCCTGATATACAACAAGGAACTGGTCAAGCCCGAGGACGCACCCAAGCGCTACCAGGACCTCGCCGACCCCAAGTGGAAGGACCGCATCGTCATGGCCAACCCGACCACCCATGCGACCACCATCTCCTGGCTCGTCGGGCTCAAGGAGAACGTGTTCAAGAGCGAGGCCGAGTGGATGGACTTCGTCAAGGGACTGGCGGCCAACCGCCCCATGTTCGTGACCTCCTTCGGCCCGACCCCCGCGCCCATCGAAAGCGGCGAGAAGGCCATCGGCATCTCCATGCCCAAATACATCATCACCAAGGCCCCGGCCCCGCTGGACTGGGCGCGCCTTGAACAGCCGCTCCTGGGAACCCCGCGCGGCATCGCCATCGTGGCGAACGCCAAGCATCCCAATGCGGGCAGGCTGTTCATGGACTACTTCCTGTCCAAAAAGGCCATGAGCATGCTGGCCTCCAAGGTCGGCGAATACGTGCTGTATCCCGGCGTGTACCCGCCCATTGACGGCATGGACAAGGCCAAGGTCATCCCCCTCCGCGAACTCTCCGACGAGGAGCTCGCCAAGTGGGGCGCGGAATTCAAGCGTATCTTCGACGCGCCCTAGGCCCGTCGCCGCATCAGCCACAGGCCCGTCCGGAGCTTGCATCATTCGGGCGGGCCGTCCTTTTCCCGCGGCCGGGCAGCCAATTCCGACCGCATTTCCTCAGATGAATCCAAGGGGTCGCCACACATGGAAATTCACATTGAGAACCTCTGCAAGCGTTACACGTCCGGCAACAAGACCATCAACGCCCTTGACAACGTGGACCTGACCATTCCGGCCAACCGGATATTCACCCTGCTCGGTCCGAGCGGTTGCGGCAAAACCACGCTTCTGCGCTGTATCGTGGGCCTCGAATCCCCGGATTCAGGCATAATCCGCATCGGTGGGGAAACGGTCTGGTCGGCCAAGGACAACATCTACGTCCCCCCCGAAAAACGCGGCCTGGGCATGGTCTTCCAAAGTTACGCCATCTGGCCCCACATGACTGTGTTCGACAACGTGGCCTACCCGCTCCAGACCCGGAAGACCGAACGCAGCGAAATCCGGCGCAAGGTCGCCAAGACCCTGGCCTTTGTCCAGCTCGACGGATTCGAGGATCGTCCGGCCACCAAGCTCTCCGGCGGCCAGCAACAGCGCGTGGCCCTGGCCCGGGCCCTGGTCGCCGAACCCAAGGTCATCCTGTTCGACGAACCCCTCAGCAACCTGGACGCCAAGCTGCGTGAAGAGACGCGCAAGGACTTGCGGGTTTTCCTCAGCGAACTCGGGATCACCGCCGTCTACGTCACCCACGACCGCATCGAGGCCCTGGCCCTGTCCGATCTCATCGCGATCATGGACAAGGGACGCATCATCGAAATGGGCACGCCCCGGGACATCTACTTCCATTCGGAGCACAACTTCGTAGCCGATTTCATTGGCCGCACCAACCGGATCGACGGCACGGTCAAAGCCCAGGAGGCCGACGCGACCATTGTGGACTGCGCCCTCGGCACGTTGCAGTGCGCGCCCTTTGCCGGGCTTAATCCCGGGGACAAGGTCGTGCTCTCCCTGCGCCCCGAATTCCTGCATTTCATGAATGACGGCAAAACGCCGGAAGACGGCCCGGTCAACGGCTTCACAGGACAGATCGATTCCCTGGTGTTCGTGGGCGAGGCCCTTGAAGGCGAAGTCCTGGCGGGAGATACCCGTCTATTCGTCAAGGTTCCGCCGGATTCGGACTTCAAGGTGGGGGACTCCATCACCATGACAGTGTCCCCGGCCCATTGCCAGGTACTCACCAAATAGGGAGGGGGCATGTACGCAAAACGCTCGGTACTCACCCCGACCCTCATCGTCATCGTCGGCTTTCTGACCGTCTGCCCCGTGGCCATGCTCGTGATCGGCAGCTTCAGCACCGACCTGGGCACCATGGGCGGCTTCACCCTGGACAAGTACATCGAGGCCTACACCGATCCCGAACTGCTCGGCATCATCGTCAACACGCTGATCTTCGTGATCGGCTCATCCTTTCTGGCCACCGTGCTGGCCCTGTTCCTATCCTACCTGAACAACCGCACGGACATCCCCTGCAAATTCATCTTCCGGGTCATTTCCATCATCCCGATGATGATCCCGCACATTCTCTTTTCCGTGAGCTGGGTCCTGTTGCTCAACCCCTCCAACGGCATCATCAACCTGTTCCTGCGGCAAGTCCTGGGCATGGAGGGAGATCTCAACATCTACAGCCTGCACGGCATGATCCTGGTGGAAGGGTTGCTCGACCTGCCCATAGCCTACCTGATCATCGCCCCGGCCATGGCCTCGTTCGACGTGGCCCTGGAGGAATCTTCGCGGGTCTGCGGCGGCTCCACCCTGCGCACCCTGTTCCGGATCACCCTGCCGGTTCTCCGTCCCGCGATCATGGCCGCCTTCATCCTGTCCCTGGTGCGCAGCCTGGCCTCCTTCGCCGTGCCCTCGGTCATCGGCATGCCGGGCAGAATCTACGTGCTGTCCACGCACATCTACCGGGCCGTGTCCACGGGCTTTTCCGCCGACTACGGCAAGGCCGCCGCCCTGGGCATGGTCGTGCTGGCCTCTTCCATCACCCTGATCTATCTCTACCGCTTCATGACCAGCGAGAGCGAGAAGTACGTGACCATCTCCAGCCGGGGCTACCGGCCCACGGTGATTCGGCTCAAGCGCGCACGCTACCCGCTGTTCGCCGTGGTGGGCGCGCTCTCCTTCGTGCTCATCGTGCTGCCCGTGCTGGTCTTGTTCTACACGTCCATGGTGCCGTACTCCATGGTCCCCAGCGCCAAGGCCTTTTCGATGATGAGCTGGCGGCACTGGATCGCCGTGATCAACGATCCCATCTCCCTGCTCTCGCTCAAGAACAGCGTGATCCTGGGCGTGGGCGGCGCCTCCCTGGGCATCTTCCTGTCGATCTTCGTGGCTTACGTCATCGTCAAGGTGCGCACGCATGCCTCGGGCCTGCTGGAAAGCCTGTCGTTCCTGTCCTTCTCCTTCCCCGGCATCGTCATCGGTGTGGGCTTCATGTGGTTCTTTGTGCAAACCCCGCTTTACGCCACCATCTGGGCCCTGCTCATCGGCTACATCGCCACATACCTACCCTACGGGGTGCGTCCCCTGGCCAGCGCCTTTGTGCAGGTTCACAGCCATCTGGAGGAGTCGTCGCTGGTCTGCGGGGCGAGCCGCGCCCAGACCATGCGGCGCATCGTCATCCCGCTCCTCGTTCCGGGCATCGTGTCCGGATGGATACTCATGGCTACCATGTTCGTGCGCGAACTGACCCTGTCGGTCGTACTCTCGCGGCCGGGAACGGAAGTCTTGGCCGTCCAGATCCTGCGCTTCTCGGAAGACGGACTTTGGGGACGGCTGTCGGCCCTGGGTATCATCATGATCTTCATCTCCACGGGCCTGGTAGTCCTGGCCTCGTGGGTGGGAGCCATCTTCAAACCCGTTCAGGAGGAGTAGCCTCGGCCGCATCCCCGCCCCCGAACCAGGCCCCCTACACGGGGGCCCGGGGGTATGGACAGACGCCCAAAAGAAAAGCCCTTGCAGAACAAGGGCCTTCCGAGCGTCCACGATTCTTACGGGATTGAAATATGGCGAAGAAGGAGATGGTCATAACAAATATACTTTATATAATTATTTTATATATACTAAAAAAAACATGTACTCTTATACCATTTATTCTACCATCAAGTCTTACCCGTTTCTTAAAAGAAAACGGAACTCACCTCGTAAATGCCATTCAAGATCCTTGTATTTATTTAGAACATTTATCGTCTCTAGCACGAAACATATTTCCTGACGATATTGGAAGGTTGCAACATCTAGTTTTATGGATGATTAATATTTGGGTCCATAGTATAGCTCGCAACATAGACATCATCGACTTTTTTGATTTATTATGCTTTTATTAGTGATTCTCGCATTTTTTGAACAGTCGACAATATTGAATTGTTAGCGAAAACGGGTGATAACAGTACTTGTCCAACGACATTTGCGATTCGTCACGATAAGAAGGAGCAATCTATGAGTATTAAGTGCTTGACTATGGTCATTCTGATGCTCCTCCCTCTTAATTTCGTTCATTATGTTTCGGATGTATGCGCTCAGGACAATCCGATCGTCATTGCAGGGGACATGGAAAAGGAAGGCGGGTATCTTGCCGAAATAACAGATGCGGCTTTCAGGAGGGTCGGTTACGATCCTAAATTCATCTTCGTGCCTTGGGCCAGGGCTCTTTCTGGAACAATTGCAACTGAATACGACGTTCTGCTTGCGGCATATCAGACAGAGGAACGAGGAAAAGTATTATTATACTCTAATCCGATTGGGACAACCGACGTCATTTTACTGAAACTCAAAACAAGAGATATACATTTCAGTAGAATAGAAGACTTGAGACCATATCGAATAGGACACATAAAAGGATCAAAGGTCAACAAGGAATTCGATGAGGCTGAAAAAAAGTATCTTAAGATAGATTATGTAAAAGACGCACAATATAATATAAAAAAACTTCTCGCAGGTAGAATAGATCTCGCTGTCGAGAAAAAAGAACGCATAGAACAGCTATTGAAAACCGCTTTCCGCGATTATGCCGACCGCTTTGAATTCATCACCCCTCCTCTCCAGAAGAATTTTTTTTGCAACTGCATCTCCAAAAAGCATGAGAGCAGCTATCAGATCATATACGATTTCAACAGAGGATTGCGCATGATCCAGGAAGACGGAACATTGGATGCAATACTGGAGCGACACGGCGCTCCCTCGGAATGACCACCATGCACGGGACCGCTCCCCTCCCGCAGACACTGCACCAATTGCCTGCTTAAAACTGAAACGACAAACAGGTCAGAGGCTAACGAATCGGTCTGACACACAATTTCTGGGAATCTTGAAAACACCACACCTGATTCACCCGTCCTCAAATCCAGTTTTCATTCATCCGATGCCAGAAAAGAGGAGGATGGAGTCAGGTCTTAAACCATAAGGTCTTGTTGATAGTTTCTGCATGACAAGGCCATTTTGCATAGAATATTCAGACGCATTTTATCATCGGCTGAGGTAATTACCCCTCTTTTTGGGTTTGTATAGCTTTTGTATATCCCACGAAAAATGTTAGAACGATGACCTTCTAACATTTTATAATCATTTGTTTAACTGAAGTTAATTGAACCGACAACCTCTTGAATGCCACTCAAGGTCATCGGGTGTAAGGGATGCGCCTGATTGCCAGAAAAATGGACGACATGGCACGGAAAGGGCCGGGAAAGGATGCCGAAAGCCTACTCCTCCGGGGAAAAATCCTGAAGGGAATTGTCTTTGTTCGCCGGATGCTGCTATCTGGCGGAGGAATACGACCGGAAAGGAGGCCGATTTGGAGATTCTGCTCGTCTACCTGGCTCTGTTCGCACTGCTGGCTGCCCTGGCGGGCATCCTCTTCCCGCGCAGGCTGATATTCTGGTGCGCCCCGGAGGACCGGAACGGTGAACCGGTCTGGTCGGAATCCCCCCGCTGACCCCGGCCTAGAGGTCCAGCACGACAGCGTCCCCCTGCCGTTCGTGCTGGACATTGCGCTAATAACAGATACTATTGCCAAAAGTTCATGATAATGTATGGTTGAAGTTTTGCCGAGCCAATATACCCCATTGCGGTGGACGACATGAGATCGAAACTGGAAATACATACGTTTGATGAACCGAGAGCAGGACGAACTCCGAAAGAGGACGGATTGCACCCTCATTCGGGCTTCGATACCCCGCACGACACCGACGAATGGCTAGACAACCTCGAACTGCCGGACGTCATCGATCTCGATGCCCTTCAGTTGCTGATGAAGAGTTTCCAAAAGCTGACAGGTATGGTCTTCGCGATCCTGGACCTCAAAGGAACGGTACTCATCAGCGCGGGATGGCAAGATATCTGCACCAGATTTCACCGGGTGCATCCCGAAACCCGGATGCGGTGTCGTGAGAGCGATACCGAACTCACCAAAGGCGTGGAACCGGGCCAGTTCAAGCTGTATCGCTGCAAGAACGGGATGTGGGATGTGTCGACCCCTCTCTTTATCGGCGGGAAGCACATGGGAAACCTGTTCATGGGGCAGTTCCTGTTCATCGAGGAGGAACCCGACAGAGCATTCTTTAGGGAGCAGGCCAAGTGCTACGATTTTGACGAGGAGGAATACCTCGCCGCCTTGGACCGTGTGCCGCGCTGGAGTCACGACACCCTTGGGACGGTCATGCATTTCTATTCGCAACTGGCGGACATGATCGCCAAGCTCAGTTACGGGAATATAAATCTCGCGCGGGCGATGGCCGAAAAAAACGAGTTGGTTAAACAGCTTGAAGAGAGCAAGAAAAAAGCTGAAATGGCCAACGCCGTCAAATCCCAATTTCTGGCCAACATGAGCCACGAAATCCGCACGCCGCTCAACGGAGTGCTCGGCATGCTGCAACTCATCAAGGAGGACGTTTCCGGCGAGTTGGAAATGTACGCCGACATGGCGATCCGATCCGGGGGCAGGCTGACCAACCTGCTCGGCGACATTCTCGACCTGTCGCGCATTGAGGCGGGGCGCATGCCCATTGTCAGGAAGCCCTTTGCCTTGGCGGATATCATCACCCCCATTGCCGAAACGTTTTGCCCCCTCCATTACAGCGACCGGCTGTCTTTCGACATCGAGGTCTTCCCGGGCGTCCCCACCCTTTTCCTTGGGGATGAAATCCGCCTCAGGCAGATTCTTTTCAATCTGATCGGCAATAGCATGAAGTTTACCGAGCAAGGGGAGGTGCGCCTGGAGATATCCCCGCTGCCGCCTGATCGGAGGGGCATGGCGCGGCTGCTGTTCATTATCAGCGATACAGGCAAAGGCATCCCGGAAGACAAGGTCGATCAAATATGCCACCCCTTCACACAGGTCGAGGAGGATTTCACCCGATCGCACCAGGGCGCTGGCCTGGGCCTGTCCATCACCCACGAACTCACCCGCGCCATGGGCGGGACATTGACCTTCGACACCACTGAGGACCAAGGCACCCGGGTGTATCTGATGCTCCCGTTCAGCCTTGCCCCGGGATTCGAGGAGCAGCAGGAATCCCGGATCGGCCGGGATGCCGCGCCCTCAACCTCGAAGCGTCTTTTGGTGGTCGAGGACGACGAGATCAACCGATTGAGCGCGCGCCTCAACCTGGAGAAAATGGGCTATCAGGTCGCCACCGCCAACCATGGCGGCGAGGCTCTGGAAGCGTTGCGCAGCGATACCTACGACTGCGTCCTGATGGATATCCAGATGGATGTAATGGACGGAGTGGAGGCCACCCAAAGAATACGGAGCGGCAACCATGGCGTGCTTGATACGGACATCCCCATAGTCGCCATGACTTCCTACGCCTTGACCGAAGACCGAAAAAGAATCCTTGCAGCCGGCGTTGACGACTATGTCTCCAAGCCGATCAACATGGATGATTTGAAAGCCGTGCTGGAGAACGTAATGAAACAAGCGCGGAAAGAAAGGGGCGAGGTCGAGACTCGGTAGCGGGTCGCAGCGGGGAAGTGGGGCCAGAAAATCCGACTTATTCTTCTATAAAACATATTCAACAGCCGTCACAACAAGTTCGAAAACTGTGTGGGGACTGGTCTCGCTTTGGAAGCAGAAAAGGGCTTGCCATTTAAAAGGCAAGCCCTTGATATTACTGGCGGAGAGTGAGGGATCAATGTTTATCAACTATATTTAACAAAAAACAGTAAGATGTTTAAACATAGTTTCTTTTTATACCATTAAAGATCTACGGGATAACAGGTTGTAATAATCAACATTTCTCACAAAATACCGACCAGCAATCAAACGCTGCAATAGTTGTGAATTCGACATTTTCAACCAATTCCGAGCCACCTGGGAACAGGACCCTGCTTTGTCATGGCCGGGATACGCCGAGAGTACCTTTTCAAAAATACGGATACCGGCTATAGCCTCGATAGCCGCGCCCCGGGCCATGTGGCGGCATCTACGGCCCGCAACGCCGCTCCCGGGAATCGGCGGCATCAAATGGACTTATTGCGGTACACCGCAGCCGACGCATCGTCGGCCGCGATGCGGCACTGTGGAGGAAGCATGGTTTCCCTTGATAGGATGGGCCTGGAGTATAGAGAATTCGTCAATCTCATCGACAATCTGCACGATGAAATACTGATCTACGACAACAATTTCCGTCTCTTGTACGTCAACAAGGCGTGCGAACGCCATTACGGATTCACGCAGGACGAAATGCTTGGTCTGTCGTTCTGGGACATGGTCAAGAAATACCGGGGCTGGGACAATTCCGTGCTTCCGGTGATCTACGAGCACAAGCGCCCCGTCAAGCAGAAGCAGAAAACCTATCTCGGTTACGACGTTCTGACTATCGGGGTACCCATCCTGGATGAACAGGGCGAGGTGGAATACGCGCTGCTCAATATCCGCGACGACTGCAACGAGAACGAGGTCTGCTGGCGGGACGGACTGGTGGCCGAGCAGGAAGACACGCTCGACGAACGGCCCGACAACCTCATCTATCATAGTTCCGCCATGGCCCGGGTTGTGGAGGCGGCTCGCAAGGTGGCGACCATCAACGCGCCCTGCCTTCTGCTGGGGGAGTCCGGATGCGGCAAGAGCCTGTTGGCCAAATTCATCCACACCAAGGGGAACCGCGCCGACAAACCCCTTGTGGTGGTCAATTGTGCGGCCATTCCCCATGAGTTGTTTGAATCAGAGCTTTTCGGACACGTGAAGGGCGCGTTCTCCGGGGCCACGCACGCCCGGGGCGGTCTGCTGGCCAAGGCCGAGGGCGGCACCCTGTTCCTGGACGAAATTTCCGAACTGCCGCCTGCCATGCAAGCCAAACTGCTGCATGTGGTCCAGGAGATGGAGTATCGGCCCGTTGGCAGCTCCCAGACGGTCAGCGCCAATGTGCGCATCCTCGCAGCATCCAACAAGAACCTGGAGCGCATGGTGCAAAGCCGCGCCTTTCGCCAGGACCTTTACTTCCGGCTCAATGTTTTCGACATCACCATTCCCCCGCTTCGTGATCGGGACAAGGACATCCTGCCGCTCCTCTACCACTTTCTACACTACTTCGGGATCAAATACCGCCGGACGAAAACCCTTACCCCGGAAGCCCAGTCCTTTCTGCGCCAGTACCCCTGGCCGGGCAACGTCCGGGAACTGGCCCATCTGGTGGAACGCATGGTGGCGACGACCGAAAGCGAGGTCCTCACCATAGACCACCTGCCCACCTCGGTTTATCAGACGTCGCTCCAGCCACTGCCCGGCCATGGCTACTCCCTGGACGATGCCCTGGGAGGCATGGAACGCGAAATGATCAGAAAGGCGCAAAAGGTATACGGCAGTACGCGAAGCGTCGCCAAGGCCTTGGGAATCAGCCAATCGCGCGCCAGCCGGCTTATCCGCAAACATTGCCCTCCACATGAGTCGTAATCGACTCGCGAGTCAACAGTGACTCGGCCCCTGCCCTCCCGCCTGTCAACACATTTCCCTTTTGGTGAGTCAGAGCCGACTCGCAGCCAGCTTCAAAAAAGAAACTCGTTTCCGAATTGACCAATCAGTCAGTTGTTTTCATTGATGTTTTTTGGAAAACATACCGCCCCCCGTATTGGCACGACTTTTGCCAAAAGCGTGACGTCCGCATTGGTACCACCGGACACGAGGGTTTGAAACTGAAAGAGGCAATGGGAAACGTAACATCAAACGCATCGGCGGATTGCGGTCCGCCCCCGGTCAAGACCAATTGGTCTGCGACGGAAACGGCTCGACAAGGACCGGTGCGTATCGTGGAGGCTGTATGTTCAAGAATCCTGTCGTTCGTGGTTCCGTGTATGCTTTGCTGACGACCGTCATCTGGTCCGGCAATTTCGTGGTAGCCAGGATGGCCGTTGGCAAGATTTCCCCTATGAGCCTCGGGGCCGCCCGCTGGCTGGTGGCCCTGGTGGTCTTGTGTTGCTTCGCCCTTCCCAAGCTGAAGCGCGAATGGCCGGTGGCGAAGAAATTCATGCCCCAGATTCTGGTGGCCGGGCTGACGGCGGTCACCCTGTACAATCCGCTCTGCTATCTCGGTGCGGCGACCACTTCGGCCATCAACCTGGCGCTGATCTCCGTCACCACCCCCATCTTCATCGTCATCATCTGTTCCATGCTCGGTGAAAAGCAGCCGGTGAACACCTGGATCGGCTGTACCATAGCCCTGGCCGGGTCCATCTACCTGGTGGCCAATGGACAGTTGGACCGTCTGATGGGACTCCAGTTCGCTTTCGGCGACATCCTCATGCTCGGTGCGGCCGTCGGATTCGCGGTCTACAGTATCGTCCTGCGCAAGATTCCCGAGGGTCTCTCCCAGAGCACCATCCTGACGCTGATGGTCTTCTTCGGCCTCATCATGCTCATTCCCTTCCTCATCTGGGAATGGTCCCAGCCGACGGCCACCTTCGAATTCAGCGGCACCGTCATTTTCAGCATCCTTTACACCGGTATCGGCAATTCCCTGATCGCCTGGTGGCTGTGGAATCTCGCCCTGGAGAACGCGGGCGCGGCCCGCGCGGGCATGATCTACTACGGCCTGCCCCTGCTCAGTGGCCTCTTCGGCTACCTGTTCATCGGCGAGACCATGGGCATGGTCCATCTGGTCAGCGGCATCCTGATCGTGGGCGGCATCATCTGGAGCAGCCGGGCACCCAAGGCCGCAGCCGCCCCGGCGGAAGCGGCGCAGTAGCACGGCGCGCAGCGCCAACCAACTCACCCGATTAAATTTATTCCGTCGCGAAAGCGCCGGACAGGAGAAGTGCGTCCGAATTCCGGCGCAAAAACCCGCCCGCAATGGCGGCAAACAGAGACCGAGGAAATCGACAATGCAAGAGAAAGACATCAAACGCATACGCCTGAACGTGAACGGGGAAACCCATGAGCTGACGGTGGAGTCCCACTTGGTGCTCTCCAGCGTCCTGCGCAACCGGCTGGGCCTGACCGGAGCCAAGGAGGCCTGCGGCGAAGGCGCGTGCGGAGCCTGCACCGTGCTCATCGACGGCGTCGCCAAGCCGTCGTGCATGGTGCTGGCCGTGGAACAGGAAGGCAAGGAGATCGAAACCATCGAAGGGCTGTCCAAGAACGGAGAGCTGCATCCCATCCAGGAGGCTTGGCTGGAGGAATACGGTGCCCAGTGCGGGTTCTGCTCCCCGGGCATGATCATGTCCACCAAGGGGCTGCTGCTCAAGACCCCGGACCCGTCCGAGGAGGAGATCAAAGAGGCCTTGGGCGGCAATATCTGTATCTGCAGCAACTATGAGCACATCATCAACGCGGTGAAGAGCGCCGCCAGAAAGATGAAGGAGCAGAGCAATGGCTGACACCAAAGTGATAGGCGCTGACGTCCGTCAGAAGGATGGCAATCCCCGCGTCACGGGAGAGGCTAAATACTACGGCGACTTCCAGTTCCGGGGCATGCTTGAGGCCCGCATCCTGCGCAGCCCGCACCCGGCTGCGGACATCGTGGACATCGACGTCAGCGCGGCCGAGGCCATGGAAGGCGTGCACTTGGTCATGACCCACGAGAATTTCCCCAAGGCGTTCCGCAAGACGGTCTACTACGTGGGCGACCTGGTGGCCGCCGTCATCGCCGTGGACGATACCGTGGCCGAGGAGGCCATGGCCGCCATCAAGGTCGAATACAAGACCAAACCCTTTGTCATGGACCTGGAGGAGGCCATCAAGCCCGATTCGCCCCAGGTGTTCGAGGGCGAGGCCAACTGCCACGACTGGGAGCACCACGCTTTCCTGAGCGACCGCGATCCGGAAACCGGCCTATACAAGACCAAGACCCCGGCCGAGTACAACGGCTTCGGCGACATCGAGAAGGGATTCGCCGAAGCGGACGTCATCGTTGAGCAGAAGGGGTTCCGCTACGCGCTTTGCAAGTCGCCCGCCATGGAGCCGCGCGGCTGCACGGCCCGGTACGACGGCGTCAAGCTGCACGTCCACACCCACTCCCAGGGGCTGCATGACGAGAAATACTGCCTAGCCGAGGCCCTGGGCATCGGTTCGGACAAAGTCAACTTGGTCTCGCCGTTCACCGGCTCCAGCTTCGGCGGCAAGAACGCCACGGTGCTCGACCCCAACCTGCCCTCCCACTACCTGCTCATCGCCAGCTTGGCCTGCCTGCACCTCAAGCGGCCCGTGCACTGCGCCTACTCCCGCGAGGAAGAGATGCTCTGCGGCTGGTCCAGGGGCAGCCTGAACGACGTCAAGATCGGGTTCAAGAAGGACGGCACCATGACCTCCATGGACTTCCAGCACTGGCAGGAAGTGGGCGCCAGCGGCGACAAGTACCCGGCCAAGAACGCCATGCTGGCCACCGGAGCGGTGCTCTACTCGCGCAACTGCAAGCACCTCCGCGGCCAGATCCGGTACGTCTACACCAACCGCTACACCGCAGTGGGCTGGCAGGGGTACGGCGCGCCCGAAGGCATCTTCCCGGTGGAGATCACCATGGACATGGCCGCCGAGAAACTGGGCATGGACCCCATCGAGCTGCGCAAGATGAATTGCATGCGGGCGGGCGACATCGACGCCGGGTGGGACCCGCTGTCGTACGGTTCGGCCATCATCTCCTCGTCGGGCATTCACGAATGCCTGGACGTGGGCGCCGAGCATCTGGACTGGAAGAACACTTGGCAACATCCGAGCGAAAAGACCGGGCGTATCCGTCACGGCATCGGCGTGGCCATCTTCGCCATGGGAGCGGGCCGTCCCGGCCCCGGCAACTCCAGCGAAGCCATGGTCAAGATATTCCCGGACGGCTCGGCCGCCCTGGTCTGCGCCGTGGCGGACATCGGCCAGGGCCAGCACACCGTGCAGTGCCAGATCGTGGCCGAAGTGCTGGGCATCCCCTACGACCGGGTCGGCCTGGTCTGCGCCGACACCGACTCCACCCCCTTCGCCACCCTGGTCTCCAACAGCTGCGGCACCTGGCTCCAGGGATGGGCCACATACGAGGCCGCCCTGGACGCCAAGAACCAGCTCCTCCGATTGGCTTCGGAAAAGCTGGGCGTGGCTCCCCAGGCACTGAGCGTGGGGGAGAAAGGCGTTTATGTTACCGCCGAGCCGGACAAGGGCGTGACCGTCAAGGAAGCCTTCGGCCCCATCGGGCATTATGGCGGACGCCACGAGATCATCGGCTCCTACGTCAATGACTCGCCGCATCCCAACTGCCTCCGCAACGGCAACAAGGACGAGCTGTACATCCCCAAGGAAAAGGGTGCGCAGTTCATCTCCCTGGACGTGGACACCGAGACCGGCATGGTCGAAAACGTCCGCGTGACCATGGTTCAGAACGTGGGCCGGGCCCTGCACCCCAAGATCGTCGAGGGCCAGTTGCTCACCGCCCGCCACGGCGTGGAACACGCGGTTCTTGGCTGCGAGTGCGTATCGGACAAGCGCAACGGCTGGCTGCTGGTGCCCAACTTCGTGGACTACAAGCCGTGCACGACCATGGACTGCTCCGTGGAGCCGTTCGTCCTGGAGATTCCGGGCGATCCGACCCATCCCTTCGGAGCAACGGCCTGCGGTGAAGGCGCCGCCTGCCCGTCCCTGGCCGCGTTCTCCAACGCCATCTACAACGCCATCGGCGTCCGGCTCACCGAGACGCCCTTCACCCCGGCCAGAATCCTCTCCGGGCTCGGCAAGATCAAATCCAGAAAAGGGGGCAAATAAATGAAACGGTTCAAACACCTGGAAGCCGCAAGCGTCGAAGAGGCCGTCGCGGCCCTGAAAGAGCACGGCTCCGCACACGTCATCGCGGGAGGCAG
The DNA here is from genome assembly GCF_017351175.1 of Desulfovibrio sp. Huiquan2017. Classification (NCBI taxonomy): domain Bacteria; kingdom Pseudomonadati; phylum Thermodesulfobacteriota; class Desulfovibrionia; order Desulfovibrionales; family Desulfovibrionaceae; genus Desulfovibrio; species Desulfovibrio sp. Huiquan2017. The sequence goes on from NZ_JAFMPN010000005.1 coordinate 204,109, forward strand.
CGACCTCATGGGTTGCCTCAAGGACAACCTGTGGATGGAGAGCCCCGAGGCGATCGTTAACCTGAAGACCATTCCCGACCTGGACGAGATCCGGCGGGAGGACGACGGCCTGCGCCTGGGCGCGCTGGCCACCCTGACCCGGATCGCGGAATCCGAAGTCGTGCGCGAAGGCTGGCCGTGTCTGGCCGAAGCCGCCCGCAAGACCGGCTCGCCCCTGCTGCGCAACATGGGCACCATCGCGGGCAACATCTGCCAGCAGAACCGCTGCTGGTACTTCCGCTATCCCGACAAGCTCGGCGGGCGCATCGACTGCGTGCGCAAGGGCGGAAAGCGCTGCCTGGCCGTGCCCGGCGACCACCGCTACCACTCCATCTTCGGCGCGGTGAAGAAGTGCATCGCGGTCAACCCCGGCGACACGGCCCCCGCCCTGGTCGCCCTCGACGCCCGCGTGGAGACCGATCGACGGTCCATCCCCATCGACGAATTCTTTTCCGCCGAGAGGGGTGCGGTCTCCACCATCCTGGAGCACGACGAAATCGTCACCTCGATCTTCGTTCCGAACCAGGCGGAAGGCACACGCGGCGCGTTCCGCAAGATCGCCCTGCGCAAATCCATAGACTTCGCCCTGGTCAACTGCGCCGCCGCCGTGACCATGCAGGGCGGCGTGGTCAATGCCGCCCGCATCTGCCTCAACGGCGTGCACAACAACCCATACCGCTGCACCGCCTCCGAGGAGTACCTGGTGGGCCGGGAGCTTACCTCGGAATCCGCTGCCGAGGCGGGCAGGCTGGCCGTGGCCGAAGCCAAGCCGCTGTTGCTCAACGCCTACAAGGTGCCCATGGCGGGCACCACCGTGGCCGACACGCTCATGGACTGCGCCGGACAGGCGTAAAACAGGAGGGCAGACGTCATGAAACAGGAAATAGCCAAGGTTCCCGGCGTGCTGCTCGCCGCAGGGAAGGCAACCCGGATGGGCAGGGACAAACGGTTCCTGCCCTTCCGGGGCATCCCCCTGCTTCAGCACGCGATCAATGCGGCGCGGAGCTCGCTCCTGGCCGAGGTGGTGTTGGTGACCGACACCGACCTGTCCGCCCACCCGGGACTGGACCTCTCCGGCTGCCGCGTGGTGGTGGACCCGTCCGCCGCCCGGGGCCAGGCCGAAGCGCTCAAGGCCGGGCTGCGGGCAACGGACGCGGTGGACGGCTGCATGGTGCTCATGGCGGACCAGCCGCTGCTGGCCCGGGAGACCATCGACCACCTGGTCTGGGCGTTTTCCCAGCACCCGGACTTCTGGATCGTGCCCGTTATCGAGGACATGCAGGGCACCCCCATCACCGTTCCGGCAGCGTGGTTCCCCAGGCTGCGGGAGCTGGAGGGCGACGCAGCCGCGCGCACGCTCATCGCCTCGCGCGGGCTGTCCCTGCGGCTGGTGAAGGTAAATCATCCGGGGCCGTTCATAGATATCGACACAGAAACCCAGTACCGCCTGCTCCTCAGCCGCCATGAGGGGGCGAAAGCCAGGCACGCGGCATGACCGGGAGGAAGGGAAGGCCCTGATTCCCTTTCACGGGCGGAACGCGCCACACGGCCTGACCGGGCAGAAACACCTCCTTGACGCCCACCCCATCAACGACGAAGGCCGCGCGTTCCACCCAGGCTGACCGGACCTGGACCACCAAAACAGGTCAGGCACCACCTCGTGTTCCCGTCCCGGCATCCGCCGGGACGGGTCCCAGGGGCCCGAGACAACAACCCCCGCCGCAAAGGCGGAAAAAGAGGATCGAACAATGTCTCGTCACACTGAAGCCGAACAGACACCCGCCTGTGCCACTGGGGGCATCCGCACCGTATGCTTCGTCGGCACGCTCGCCATCGTGCTCGCTATCTGCGTTCCGCTCATCGTGTATCCGGCGGAAGGCGAACAGGTCATCAACCAACTCTTCACGCTCATCACCCGGGACATGGACTGGCTCTACCTGCTGGCGGGGCTCTGTTCCCTGGCCCTCATTCTGTGGTTCGCCTTCGGCCCGCTGAGCGGGAAGCGTCTGGGCGACACCGTGGAATATTCCACCTTCTCCTGGATCGGCATGCTCATCTGCGCGGGCGTAGGCGCGGGCATCATGTTCGGCGGGGCCATCGACTGGGCCTACTATCTGGCCTATCCCCTCGGCGGTGAGCCCGCAGGCTCGCCCCGGGCCATGGAGCTGACCTGCGCCTACGGCATGTTCCACTGGGGCCCGATATGCTGGGCCATCTACGCCACCCTGGCCGTGCCCATCGGCTACAGCTTCTACGTCAAGAAGGTGCCCATCCTGAATATTTCGCAGACGTGCCACGGCTTGCTGGGCGACCGGGTCCACGGCTGGCCCGGCAAAGTCATCGACATCCTCTTCATGGTCGGGCTGGTGGCCGGATCGGCCACGGCGCTGGGGCTGGGCATCCCCATAGTGGCTGCCGGGGTGGCTTCCTGCTTCGGCCTGGAGCACAGCTTCACCCTGGAGCTGATCATCCTGGCGCTGGTGACGCTGCTGTTTTCCGTCACCTCTTCCCTGGGGCTGAAGAAAGGCATGCACCGGCTCTCGGATTTCAACGTCTATGTCGCGCTGGGATTGCTGCTTTATGTGTTTCTCGTCGGCCCCACCCTGTTCCTGACCAAGACTTCGCTCAACGCCGTGGGATTGCTGGTCGCCCATTTCGTGCGTATGGCCACGGCCACCGATCCCCTGGGCGGATCGAGCTTCACCCAGGACTGGACCGTTTTCTATTACGCTTGGTTCGTGGCCTATGCCCCGTTCATGAGCTTGTTCATCGCCAAGATATCCAGGGGGCGCACTGTGCGCCAAGTCGTGCTCGGGCCGGTGATCCTGGCCTCCCTGGGATGCGGTCTGTTCTACATGGTGTTCGGCAATTTCGGGCTCCACCTGCAGGCCACCGGCCAACTCGATGTGGCGACCCTCGTCAAGACCGTCAAGGGAGCCACCGCCATCATGGCCGTGGCCGACTTCATCCCGCTGGCCGCCGTATTCAAGCTGATGTTCGCCCTGGTCACGGCCATCTCCATGGCCACCACCTTCGACGCGGTCTCCTTCGCCCTGGCCGCCACGACTACCGCCACGCTCACGCCCGAAGACGAGCCCGCCCGTTGGAACCGGCTGTTCTGGGCCATCTGCCTGGCCCTGGTGCCCATGGGTATCCTGCTCATCGATGGCCCGCTTTCAGTGCTCCAGACCGCGTCCATCGTGGTCGGCCTACCCGTGCTCATCGTGCTCTGGCTCGGCGTGGCCGCCTTTTTTAACGAATACCGCCGCACGGGTTGGGCCCCCGGTCCGGCCGACGCCGCCTGCGTCCCGTGGACGACGAACGAAAAGGAGATCAATCATAAGAGTCATTGACGTTAAAGACGCCGTGGGCACGGTGCCGTGCCACGACATCACTCGCATCGTGCCCGGCCAAAGCAAGGGGCCCGGTTTCCGGCGCGGTCACATGGTCCGGCTGAAGGACATCCCCGAGCTGCCCCCGGAAACTGGCCCACATCGAATGTTAGTAGTATGAGCCATGAACTTGTCCCCTTCTCTGGACCACAGGCAGTGAGAAAAATTGGGCTTTTCAAGCTCTGGGCAGGCTAGCCTGCCCAAGTTCCCCAGGCCGTACAAAAAAACATTGGGGACAGACGAAGGGCACAATGAATAACTAGAGTGCCGGGAAAAGCATCGATTGCCCGCAAGAGTGGCCCTATCTTCTTGGGGGCAGTGATAGGGACGTGATGCTTGACCTTCCTCACTGGTGAGATTGCACCTTAATATCGACTGCAGGATCGCGCTCAGCTCGACCAGCGGCCACGGCGTAGCGGAATACCTGGCTCATAATATGCCGCACTCTCCTGGCTGTCTCCACGGCACCGCGCCTTTCGCAACGCTGAACAACTCCAACATATCCTCAACGCCAAGTTCCACACAGGACGTTTCCCGATGAAAGGGAATATAATCTTCTCCATCCGCTCCAAGGTCGTTTTGGCATGGCTATCGCTCCACCCAGACTTGCTTATCAAACCATTCTCGGCCAACTGCTTCAAACTCCTCACTCCCACTAGCTCTGCGCTTATCCTCTTTTCGCTTTCTCAATGGATCGATCCCTCTAGCTATAAGGGATTTGAGTTCACCCCGTTTTGTCCGGGCGTCTTGCAAGGATACATAAGGGTAGGAGCCAAGGAATAGCTCCGCACGCATCCCCGTTGATAGCGCAGCTTCCAGCATTTGCGCTTTGGGAGAGACTATAAGCGAAAGCCCTTCCCCACCATTGAGTGTGTACTGCTTGTCCTTTGCCTTGGCTGCCTTGATCTTCGCATCGGTTAACGGCATAGAAAAACTCCGAGTGGTATAACTTCAACGGAACAAATTTGATTTCTACCATCAGTTCTACCACCTTTACCCGCTACGTCAGGACACCTAGCGAGACGACAAAGCCAACAAAAAAGCCCTCATTTTGAGGGCTTATGACACTTTATGAGGCAAAGTGATTTTGTATTTTGGCGGAGAGGGAGGGATTCGAACCCCCGGACGAGTTGCCCCGTCTCTGGTTTTCAAGACCAGCGCATTAAACCGAGCTCTGCCACCTCTCCTGTGGGGATCGGCGTGAGGTCGGACGCCGATTTGCGGGAAATTGTTTGTAGAAACCGTATCCCGGAATGTCAAGAAGCAAAAGGGAATCGGAAAATCGGCGGGACTAATTCCCGCCAGGGCGATTCCCATTTGACACGATCCACCGCTTCACGTATGGGAAGAATTGACTGAAATTCAAACAAAACGACGGGATATCCCATGAAAACCCCGCAAGAAGTCTTTGCTGAATATTTGGCTAACGAGAACCTGAAGATGACCCCCCAACGGAGGGTCATCCTCGACACTCTGCTCAGGAAAAATGACCACCTCTCCTCCGAGGAACTCTACGCGCTGGTCAAAAAACGCGACGCTTCCATCGGCCAGGCCACGGTCTACCGGACCCTCAAACTCCTCAGCGACTCCGGCCTGATCGAACCCCTGGATTTCGCCGACGGGGTAACCCGCTACGAGCCGAGCTACGGCAAGGATCACCACGACCATCTCATCTGCGAAAATTGCGGAAAGAACATCGAGATCGTGGACGAAGTCATCGAGCGCCGCCAGGAACAGTTGGCCAAGGAGCACGGCTTCACCCTCATTCGGCACAAGATGTACCTCTACGGCTTGTGCCCGGAGTGCCGCAAAAAATAGTCTATTCCTCAATGCTGGCCAGGAACTGCGCCAGAGCCGGAATCTCACCATGCACGGTGCGCCACGTGTAGCGGCCGTTTACCATTTCGCCTTCAGCCAGGAATTGGATGCCCATTCCTATGGCCCCGCCGCGTCCCGAGAAGCGGCTGCGAACGACGCCCAGGGCCGTGAAGAACGAGTACTTGCGCGTCTTCGGGCTCCAGATGCTGACCCGCAAAATCAGTTGGCTGCCCCGTTCCAACGCAGGCATCCCACTTTTCGGATTGATGACGTACATGCGCATGCCGCCCGCCGAAATATTTTCCACGGACAGCCGGGTGCGATCGTCATAACGGGCCGGGTTGTTCACGGTCTGCAACTCCGGCCGGGACATCCAGAAGGTACGCGTCTTTTTGCCGCTCCAGGCCTTAACCCGGACCGCCCCTTCACGGGCTATCCGCTGGCGGATATGCCGACGACGCAGAATGAATCGGTAACGCACCGGCGTGAGCAGGCTCAGCTCCTTGAGGACCACGCCGCGTCTGCGCATGCCAGCCACCAGGGTGGTGAACGCATTGATGCGCTTGCCGGAATAGGAAAAGGGCCGGGTGAAGCAGATAACCGGCTGGGATTCGAGCCCGGTGACGGTGGGATTCGCGTCGAGCAACTCAAGCTGCATCCTGCCTCCGGCCACGCTGGACACGCGCGCGTTGCAGAGCTTCCGCCCCACCCCGCCCCCGACGTACAGGCAGACTTCAAGGACCACGCACCGGGAGACCAGGTAGTTCTCCACGGCGCGGCGCTTGCGCCGACGGAACAGACGGGCAACCCAGCGCCCGACGATGTGGAAGATGAGCAGCCGATAGCGCCACAGGACATAGACCACGGCCATGGGCACCGCCACGCACAATGTCCGAAACAGCAGTTCCGAAACATCGAGATGGCCGCCGCCGAAGGTGCGCTGCACTTCGCGCAAATAATTGGACTGGGCCAAGAATTGGACCATTTCCCCACCGCTCAAAATTAAAGAGATTGACGCTTGTTACTTCTATGTCGGACCTGATGCAATTTCAAGACCTTCCGACATCCCCACGAAATCTGGCCGGACCACCACCCGACGCCCCTCCTGCCGCCCGGCGCCGAACAATGTCCGCAACACGCCTGGATGCCAGCACTTTCCTGCCACACCCGGACCGAACGTCCCGCCAACTGTCCCGGAATCAGAGATACTTGCGCTCGCCCAGATAGAGCAGGACCTCGTGAGCCGCTTCATTGGGTGTCAATTCCGAGGTGTCGATGCGCAATTCCGGATTCTCCGGCGTGATATACGGGTCGTCCACCCCGGTCAGCCCGCTGAGAAGGCCCGCCCGGGCCTTGGCATAGATGCCCTTGCGGTCGCGCCGTTCGCAGACGGCGAGCGGCGTATTAACATGGATCTCGACGAACCCACCATACTCCTCCACGGCCGCCCGGGCATGACGCCGGGACTCGGCGTAAGGCGCGATGGGCGCGCAGATGGCCACCCCGCCGTTCTTGACGATCTCGCTGGCCACGAACCCGATACGGGTCACGTTCAGGTTGCGATGCTCCTTGCTGAAGGACAATTCGCTGGACAGGTTGGTGCGCACGATGTCGCCATCGAGCAAAGTCACCGGGCGGCTGTCCAGCTCCAGAAGCTTGACGAACAGGATCTTGGCCAGGGTGGATTTGCCCGCCCCGGACAATCCGGTGAAGAACAGGGTGAACCCCTGTTTCCAGCGCGGCTTGTATAGGTGCGACAATTCCTTGAGCACACCGGGGAAGGACATCCACTCCGGTACGGGCTCGCCGCGCGTAAGCAGGTCCACCACGGCGTCGTGGTCGTTGACGCATCGCCCACCTGAGTCCGAACGCGCGTATCGTCCCGTGGACTGGTCCAGAGCCATGCAATGCTCGGCCACCGGGATAATGCCGGTATCCGCGCGATGGTCCGCCAGCCAACGAATGTGCGCCTCGTACTCGTTGGACAGGGCATTCCGCTTCGGGTCGGCCTTGGCGGTATCCCAGACAAGCATATGGGTGCAGCCGTAGTTCTTGTTGACCACAGCCCTGAGCAATGCGCCCCTGGGCCCCATGTGGCGCTCGAACCACGGGGTCAGGTTCAACTTGGTCACACCTCGGGGAAAGGTCTCGGCGAACTGCCGAAAACTACGCACCAAGCTGAAATGGTCCACGCAAAAATACAGGGACGGCCGAAGCAGCGGCGACAGAAGCAGGCTGGCCCCTTCATCCCGGGCGACCTCCTCGAGCATGGCCCGGTCCGCCTTATGCAGCGGGCGCCCGGCCTGTACGGCCACGACCTTTCGCCAGCCTTTCTGGGCGAAAAAACGCTGAACCTCGGCCGGGGACATGCGAAGCTCGGTGAAATCGTACCGCTGGGGAAGAGCCACGCCCTCCACCCGGCCGCCGACGTACCACGGCTCGGCAAGGCCGCAACCGCAACCTTCCGCCTGTCCCGGGCACGCCCCCTCGCCGCGTATGGCCCTCGCCTCGGCCGCAAGGTCCGGTTTCCAGACGTCGGACACGGTCAGCACGGCGAGCATGAAGCCCTCGGCGTCGCGCACGGCCACGCACTCGCCCTCTTCAAGGCCTGCGGCGAATTCGGCGCTCACGCCCAGGCACAACGGCAGGGGCCACAAGGTCCCGTCGCTCAGGCGCATATACTCAAGCACGGACTCGTAGTCCATGCGGCCGAGGTATCCGTCCAAAGGATAAAAGGCCCGGTTGAGGAGCATTTCCAGATCGCAGAGCTGACGAGGATTCAGATTGATGGACTTGAACCCCGCAGCCCATTCCTTGAGAAGCTCCGCCCGACGGGAATGGACCAGCAGGCTTTCCGCATTATATGCGGGAAGAGAATCGGTATATTGCATCGTTCTGGCCCCCCGCATGTTGTACGACACCTCGGACGCCGACCGGAAATCCGCCGAATAATCCGGGGCGGCCGAAAGCACATCCCTCCGCCCCTCTCCCGGCAGACGGAAAGGGCATGAGACATTACTCAAGCGACCAATTACTATCGTTGATCCGCATCTGCAAGGGGCGGACGATGTGCGACCGGGCCGCGCAAGGCGGTCGGCTAAGGCTTCACGTAGGCAAAGCCCCGTTCCTGCAACTCCACGATTTCCACCACTCCGGCGGGAACCACGACGCATCCGGGGCACAGCCGCTCGGGGTCGATCTCGAAATTGCGCAAAGCGTTGTTGCAGACCTTGACCGCGACGCCCTGGTCGAGAATCTCGCGCAATCGGGTTGCGTACTCGCCCTCACGGTCCAGAAGGCGCACGCCCGGGCCGTTGACGACCAGGGCTACGGCAGGTTTGTCCCCGGGAAAGGCGGCCAGGTAGTTCCTGATATTGCTGAAAGTGATGTCCAGGGCCTGACGGTCGTGATCGAAATGAAAAAGTACGTCGTGATTCATATCCGCAACCTCTCAAAGCGAAATTATCGCAAAACGTGATGAAGGGGAATCGGCATCCCATTTTCCCCGGTCCGAATGGGATCGCCCGCGCAGGGGCCGAAAGGAATACGCAGGGCAAAAAACATGGGGTTACGCCGATTGGCGTAACCCCTTGATATCTGGCGGAGAAGGAGGGATTTGAACCCTCGTATGAGCTTTACACCCATAACACGCTTAGCAGGCGTGATCATAGCCCTATGATTTCAGTAAGTTATTGAAATAGTGTGGTACAAAGTGTGAACAACTGCGCAAAACTGCACCCTGCCGCATGGCCCCGTNATCATAGCCCTATGATTTCAGTAAGTTATTGAAATAGTGTGGTACAAAGTGTGAACAACTGCGCAAAACTGCACCCTGCCGCATGGCCCCGTTCCACACTTTGTTCACACATTTTTCCAGCATTCATTTCACCCATCTTCAATCAACCGCAGCCATAGTCCTCCACCACCCCCATCCGCCCCCTGGCCACCGCCAAAGTCCGCAACCACCCGCAACCACAAATAAGAGTCTAAACTCCTCTTTTCATTTCTTTTTTCTCGTTGACGCCACGGCGAATCGAGCTATGATTTCGATTCGTCGGCCAGTTCTGGCCGGAAACCGCAACGACGGGGGTTATGTGCGGATATCAGATTTTTTAGAAGCGGAAGTTGAACGGATTGCGGCTGCCGAAGATCGTCAGGCGCTGATCGATGCGCTTCCGCAAGTTGACGGCCTTGTTATTAGTGAGGTCCTTGTGGCTGTTCCTGGTGCGATCTTATACCATCTCCAGATTTCGCTTGATCCTATGAGTGGGAGGCATGTCGGGCGTGTGTTCGCCGGATTCGACACACGCGAGTCGCTGATGACGACTGATCCGCAGGTGCCGACGGAGATCGCGCTGTCTCGTGACGAACTGTTCGAGAGCCAAGAGATTCTCCTCGAATTCATCGTCAACAGGGAGTGCTAACTATGTGCGGAATAAGCCGGAAACACGTCGTTCTCGACGAGACAACCTTCGCCGAGCTGATAAGGGCCGGTGTCACCGCCAGGTATTCTCTGTTCGAGCTGTTTTCGGGGATCCATCTTTACCTCGAAGATAACGGAGATATTGTCGCCGAATTCCTGCCCGACGGTGGCTCACTTCATTACGTCACGTTCCATGTCGGACAATGGGAGCCGACCGACGATGCTCCGGCACATGTTATTAAAGCGCACAACAACGCAATGCGAAAATCAGAAAAAATGGCACTGGTTTTCGATATATTCACCGGTGACATGATTGTTGGACGGCAACGAGAAAAGAGACTTGGCGATATGCTCCGGGCAGCAGTCGATGAAATGTAAGGAGGGAAAAATGGACAACAAAATGATTAGGAAATCACGCCGCCCAGGGTCTCTGGAGAACGGTGAAATCGACAAAAACGACGCGTTCCAGCAGGAAATTCTTTGCTCGTGGCCTGAACTGTTCTCGGTCCCCGATGCCCTTGCATCAGAGATCAATCTCCGGGCAGGATTCCTACATATCTCAACCCCTGGAATGACGGTCAACGAGTTTGGAAACGCCGTCAACGACCTCAAGAGCCGTGGCCTAATCCCTGGCGGAATCCGCCCCACAAATCTCATCTGGGACGGCCAAGATATCCTCGACTTGATGCGCAGCCTCCGCGTTTTGCAGTCATTTGGCACCGTCCATTTTCACGACCTCCCCGGCTATGACATCGGCCACCCGGCCGTCCTGACAACCGACGCGTCTGCTACGTGCCTCCTCGACGATACGGTCCACGGCCGCCATATCGCAAAATACACAGGCCGAGTCGCTTCGATCGATAGCATCGAACACTACGAGGCACTCGCAAAAAAATGCCTCAGGTCGCCGATCGTAACGCCGGCGACCGTCTACAAAGCCGGGTTCGAGATGACTGGCCGAGACTCCATCCCTGACCTGACCGAGGTCCGAAGACGGATCCCCGAAGACGGCCCTGCAACAATCAAAAACCGTTGTATTTACTGTGGAACGCAGGTCAAAGTCCGTGGATACCTGCGAGACATGGAGCCACAATACGAGGTCGACACGTCAACCCGCTGTCCTCACCTTCGTCTCCTCGTCGGCCAATTCCGCCTCGACGGGCACGGAAGCAAATTCCACGATTTCCTGATCGTCCGACACGTTCGAGGGACCGCAGAATGAGCCACCCCTCTCACAAGCTGACCGAGAAACATACCCTCTCGCTCCCGGTTTTGCCTAACGGGATCATCTCAATCGACATCGACTGCCCACACTGTCACTGGTCAACGAAGATCCTGGTCTCTATGACCTCCGACAACCAGGTTGCCGTTGTCGGCGAGGGGCTGTGCGGACACGCGACGGAGACAGTCACAATGCACGACGATCAGCCCATTTTCACCCTCACATTCTCAGACAACTGTGCATACGCCGCAGTCCACGACGTTCCAGCTAAATCTCAACAGGCCGACGACTGATCCCCGTCCTTCGTCAGCCCTCCTTGGCCCCCACTTCGGGGGCTTTTCTTTTTCCCTCTTCTTCCCCTTTTTCCCAGCACTCTTCTCGACGTATAAAATCTTTTTTTTCGTATTACCGCTTTTAGTCGTATTTTAATCAGCAAAATCCGGTCAGCGCCAGGGATTTTTACGTTTGGGACATCGCGCAACAACAACCACAACAACCAATTGAAATAACAACTTCAACTATGAAACAACTTAGACATAGGGCGAAGCTGGACCCAACAAAAACCAAGAATGAAGAAATAGATGAGTTGGTGCCCGAAAAGAAGAAGATAAAGCGGTCCGAATACCGCCCCGCTATCATGAGCCTGTTCCCGATACGGGACATGGACAAGGTGGCAAGGATAATCAGGGAATGCCTCGTCGAAAGTTAGAACCGTGGATTGTTCAACGGTCCCTTCGGAGGCGGGGGCCACAAAAAAACGGAGAAAAAAGATGGAACTGAATAGGGAAACGATCAGAAACATTTTTGCGGCGCCGAATGCCTCCACCACCGACGAGCGCTTGGTGAACGTCACGATCAAGCCGGATGTCCTGTTCGTGGACGGCCGCGGCCAAGAGAAGGACTGGTTGCCGGACGTGGAGGAGGTCAAAACATGGGCGTGCGTCGTTCACGGACAGTGCTATGTCAGCAAGCACAACAACGTCGTCCTGTCCGGTCGATCCAGGCCGCTTGTCAACGACACGTGCTTAAAAGGGGATCTTGCGACCGGGGCGCAAACCTTGCGCCTTGCGCCTGGAACGATCGTTCAAGCGGGGATCTCTATCGTGTTTCGAAACGGGTTCAGAACGGTCACGGCAGCTGTCGGAATTGTTCCGGAACCAGAGCCGGATCTTGCTGACGACGGATGTGGGGCAGTCCGGGTTTGGCCGCTGGATGTTGCTGTCAAAACGTCTGAAAGCGTTACGCACGCAGCGACAATCTGGATCGAGGGGGTCGTGCAGCTGTCGCCCGAGGACGCGCGGTTGATCTCAAACTTTCGAGAAGATATTCGAATCCATGGCGAAAAGCATGTCCGAAAGGTATTGGATTTTGTGGCAAACCAAATAAGAAGAAGGATGGACAAGGCCCAACCAAAGTAAAGTCAGGGCCTTGTCCTGTGAAGTAAGAAGTTACTCCGGTCTGAATAATGGTCCCTGCGTCATCTCTTCCCAAAAAGCTCTACCCATCTCGTGTTCAACCTGCTAGAGTCCAGCATCTCGTAAGCGCACGATAAACCCCTTCTTACAGCACCACTCCAT